>JANWJI010000001.1 GCA_025449515.1 Nitrososphaeraceae archaeon
AAGACACAGGAGTGGGTTTACATCCTGAGATATTACCTAGGCTTTTTTCAAAATTTGCTACTGGAGCAGAAACTGGCACAGGTCTTGGCCTATTCATATCAAAAGGTGTTGTAGAGGCTCACGGTGGCAGAATATGGGCTGAGAATAACGAAGATAGCAAAGGAGGATCTATATTCCATATCAGTCTACCATTAGGAAGAGAATAAGCATTGGTTACGGTAGTAATTAATAGCAATAGAGCCTTCATTGCAGATGATGAACCTGACCTTCCATTTCTTTTCAAACTAGGTTTAGAAGAGAGTCGCTTTGATGTAGATACATTTAACGATCCTCCTATAGCATTATCTGCTTTTAACAATAAGCATTCTTACGAATTAGCACTTACTGATATTAGATTGCCTGAGATTAATGGGTTTGAATCGTATAAAGAAATGAAAAATACATGATCAACTCAAAATTTGGTTTTATTGCGGCTTTTGATATTCAAGGAGGGACATGGAAGCTAGATCATCGTCAGATAAAAATCTGTCATGGTTATTTGAGAACCAATTACAATTGAAGAGATCGTGCAAAAAATAAAGAATTAGCTCAATTAGCAAAAAGAATATCGTGTATTAATATGATAACCAATGATAAAAGTGTCAAAAAGAGATATTTGTGAATCCGATTTGTACGTCTGGCTCGTAGCAGTGTGACAATTCTTAGTTAATTGTCTACGTTTTCCAAATGATAACTTTTGTCATTTGGTCTTACTTTGGTTTAGAACTCCTTTAGTTCTTTTTGAGAACCGTCCAATGAATATATATTACTTCAATTCGGAATGTGCACAATCCTCGATAATGAAACGACCCCAATGGAGAAAATAAGTACAGATTCAGCTATACCTTGTATTTTTGATTAAAAGTGTGCAAAGCTTGCATGAATACTTCAAGTGGAGGATTGACTAGCCCTGCTCCTATCATGCCAACTCCGGCTTTCTTATGAGCTATCGCACTATCTATGACTGGCAATATTCCAGTCTTCATCACTTTTCTTATATCAATGCCAGTTGGTATACCCTGGAAATCAAGGATAGGAATAGAAAATCTCTCGTTGAGCGTAACTGTTATTTCACGCATATCATTTGTATGTTTAATTAGATCTCTTGCTGAGCCTCCAATTAGAGACATAATTGCAGGCGAATTAGCGAGCACAAATCCTCCGATTCCTGCAGTCTCAATTATTGCGCTATCCCCCATATCCGGATTTGCATCTTCGCGTTTGTAACCTGGGAGATATGTTCCGTCGATCATGTGGGCTTGTCCAACAAACCACCGGTCCCCTAGGCCACTCACTTTTATGCCAAAATCAACCCCATTTCTTGCCATCACAGTGACTATAGTGCTGCATTCAATATCTTCGGCAGCTTTCATCATTGCTTTGCATGCGGCCATGCTTGTACAAAGAAAGAAAATCTCATTATTTGAAAAGTATTTCATGATTTTAACTAATTCTCCCTTATCCAGCACTTCTATCAGATATGGTAATATGGCGTTAGCAAACAGGTGAGTACCTGCAACCGACCGGTTATGCAACTCGTCTCCCATATGAAGAGATCTGGCCATTATGGAGTTTAGATTTATACCCTTAGTTTTGCGAAGCGCCTTTCTAAGTGCTGGAGCCAAAGTTTCAGACCAAAATTTTAATTCTGAATTTATAGCGAGTTTATTGAAGACTCCATACTGGACTTTTTGTTCAACTATGCGACCATAACAGGTATTACCGTACTTTTCATTCTTTACAACCAAAACCGGCATCGAAGGCGAAATTATACCGGCCATAGGCCCTACTGCATCATGTTCATTGTTGGGCGAGAACACAATATCATTATGCTCTATTAACTTGACAGCCTCATCCCAGTCATAAGCTAATCCTTCAAATATTATTGTAGCAACAATTGCGCCCTTCATTGGCCCGCACATTCTTTTCCATTCGATTGGGGGACCGGCATGCAAAATCAAATTCCTTTTCATGTTTGGGAGAACTTCTATAGCCGGTTTTACATCTACTAAAATGGGTATTGATTTTAAGATTCTTTCTGTTGCTACACTGTTTGCTTCCTCGACCTTGTTTTTCATTTCATTATTCATAATTTTCAACTTGTTATGACAATTTTTTTCGTCTTGTATTACAATAGCCACAATTGAATTATTTCTATTTATTCATTTATTATGGCGTACTATGACATTCTGATTGCGTCTTTTAAGAAAACTATAATATCACGAACAAGAATGTTTGTTTAGTATGGTCGGGAGGAATACAGACCTACACTTTATACTTATAACTGCAATTGCAATCGGATTGTTGTTAACACTTACTTCTCATTCTTTCCAAATTCATCCTACTTTTGCACAACAATTATCACAAATCAAGGTAGCATTTGTAACTGATGGCAAGTTTAGTGATGAAGGTTGGGGAGCAACAGGATACAATGCTACACAGAAATTGAAAAGTAAATATGGTATTCAACTTGCAACAGCGGATAGTATTGCAATTCCAGATATAGAGTCTACTTTGAGGGGTTATGCAGATTCTGGTTACAATTTAATTATTGCTCAAGGTTTCCAATGGGGAGATCCATCTGTTAAAGTAGCAGCCGATTATCCGGATGTTAAATTTGTAATTATGACAGGTACAGTCAGCTCACGGCCTAACGTAGCATCTATTTTTCCAATGCAGCAGCAGGGTTCATTTCTGTTAGGAGCGCTTGCTGCAATGATGTCAAAAACAGGTATAATTGGTTTTGTCGGTGGACAAGAATATCCAAACGTAATTAATATTGAAGAAGGATATAAGCAAGGCGGAAAATATATCAATCCTAACATAAAAGTGCTGACCTCTTATGTAGGTGAATGGAACAATCCGGCTAAAGGAAAAGAAATAGCGCTAACGCAAATAAATTCTGGTGCCGACTTTTTGCTCCATGTGGCAGACACGTCTGGCCATGGCGTTATCGATGCTGCTCAACAAAAAGGTGTTTATGCATTTGGTGCCGTCGCGGATCAGAACAGATTGGCTCCAAACACCGTGCTAACATCATTTGTTCTCGATATGGATAAAGCATATGATCAAGTATTTAAACAAGTTCAACAAGGCAATTTCCAAGCTGGGATCAGTAAGCCGGGACTTGAGTTACAGAAAGGAGGATCTCAGGATGGAATAGTCTACCTAGCGTCATTTCATAGCTTGGATAGTAAGGTTACTCCTGATGTAAAGAATAGGCTGAAACAGATAACGTATGATATAATAAATGGTAAGATACGAGTGCCAGAGAGAGGCACGGCTACTTCATAATCATTTAGTTCCAAAATGACAATAAAAGATATCTCAAAAACATTTTTTGCTAAATTAGCAAAGTTTCAAAAAAATACAAAAACCTCAGTACGCGATCCCGACAGCCTCAACGTAAATGTTCGTAACTATGCAAAAAACAAGGACAATGGACCAATTGTCTTTATGAAAGGAATAACCTGTCGATTTGGTAATTTGATCGCCAATCAAAATATCACATTTGATTTGAAAAAAGGAGAGATCCATGCACTGTTGGGCGAAAATGGAGCCGGAAAGACAACTCTAACGAGTCTGTTATATGGTTTATACCAACCAGAATCTGGTGAAATCTATGTCAAGGGTCAGCATGCTGTCATCAGGTCTCCATCAGATGCAATTAACCTTGGTATAGCAATGGTTCATCAGCATTTTTTGTTAACTCTTGCTCATAGTGTTACAGAGAATATAATTGTGGGTCTAAAGTCTACCAAAGGGATTTTCTTAAATTTAGATAAAGCGGAGGAGAAAATTTTACAAATATCAAAGAAATATGGTCTCAAAATCGATCCAAAATCAACTGTGGGCAATTTGTCTGTTGGTGAACAGCAACGCGTAGAAATAATAAAAGGTCTATACCGGGATGTCGATATATTAATCCTTGATGAACCAACAGGAATGCTTACGCCAATGGAAGAAAAGGCACTATTTGAAGCATTGCGGTCGATGGTAAACCAAGGATTGTCTATAATTTTCATAACTCATAAGTTACGAGAGGTAATGGAAGTAAGTAATAGAATCACTGTGCTAAGAGGCGGCAATGTTGTAGGAATCGTTAAAACCTCTGAGACTAGCGAAGATGAATTAGCACGAATGATGGTAGGGCGGACTGTTAGTGTCAACCAAATCAGTCAAGGAAGTATATCAAAAACTACTCCTCCTACTGTCCTGGAAATAAAAAATGTGTCTGCTCTAGGTAACTCCAATGTGTTGTTTCTTAAAGATATCCGGCTGGATTTACGAAAAGGCGAAATTTTAGGGATTGCGGGTGTTGATGGCAATGGTCAAAATGAACTAGCCGAAGTTATAGCAGGCTTAAGAAAGGTTAAGTATGGGGAGATCAGTATGGACGGAAGATCTATTGCAAACCTTTCTCCAAGGCAAATTAGGGAATTGGGTCTATCGTATGTACCAGAGGATTGTCTTCATACTGGATTAATTTTAGAATACTCTATCATAGAAAACTTGGTTCTAGATAGATGGTATACTAAGCCCTATTCTAATAAACTATTTTTGAATAAGACGGAAATGATGAAGTTTGCAGATAAAATTATCGCAGATTTTGAAATAAAAATTATAGAATTAAATGCTCCTGTTAGTTCAATGTCTGGGGGTAACCTACAGAAAATAGTACTGGGAAGAGAGCTTTCTAGAGATTCTAAAGTGCTAATTGTTCACAATCCTACAAGAGGGCTGGACATTGGTGCAACTGAATATATACACAAACAGCTTATAAAACAGAAGGAAAACGGGGTTGGTGTTTTGCTGCTATCTTTGGATTTAGATGAGATCCTAACAGTAAGTGACAGAATAGGAGTTATTTATGAAGGAAAAATAATAAAAATTGTTGAAAAACAGAATACTGACATTGATCAAATTGGACTTTTGATGGGTGGTAAAGCAATCAAGACTTAGTACATTATAATAAATTTAATGATGAGTGAAAACTATGAAAGTCGAGCTTCAAAGAAAAAGGTTAATTAGCTTCAGATCCTGCGTACCATTTTTGTCTGGAGGTTTTGCCTTTGTAGTCGTTGCAATTATCCTCTCTTTAGCAGGAGTAAATCCTATTATGGCATATGGAGTAATGTTAAAAGGAGCATTTGGTAGCCTTCATGGAATAGCAGATACTCTTGTCAAGACTACTTCTTTGCTTTTACTGGGTTTAGCAGTGGCTGTTGCGTTCAAATGTAAAGTATGGAACCTTGGCACAGAAGGACAATTATATATTGGGGCTCTGGGTGCAACTTTGATAGGCATCTCGATAATCGGCTCGATCCCGATCTTAGGGATTATTGCTATGTTGGCTGCTGGTTTTGTATTTGGAGGTTGTTTTGCTCTAATACCAGCCGCACTCAAAGTTAAATTCGGAATTAGTGAAATAATTGTTACGGTCTTACTAAACTTTGTAGTACTTCTTTTTATTGCATATTTATTGCATGGTCCTCTAAAAGATCCAACCACTGTTTTTAATCCCTATAGTCCTGTCATTTTTTCTGAATCACAACTACCAATAATATTACCGCATACTAGATTACATGCTGGAATCATCATCGCGGCCTTGGCTATCATTGCAGTGTATGTCCTTTTATCAAAAACTAAAATTGGATTTGAAATTAGGAGCGTAGGTGCAAATATCAAGGCGGCCCGTTATGCTGGTATGAACGTGACGAAGAGTATTTTTGTAATAATGGGAATAAGTGGCGGAATCGCAGGGATAACAGGTGCGGTTCTTGTATCTGGCGTCCAACATCTTTTGATAGAAGGGATTTCTCCGGGATACGGATTTATAGCCGTGATAATAGCATTGCTTGGTAGAAATAATCCCTTTGGAGTTGCAATAGCTGCATTTTTCTTTGCTGCCCTCATGTCAGGTTCTGAAGTGATGTATAGAATGCTAGGTATACCTAGTTCACTTGCTATAACACTCCAGGCACTTGTACTTATATTCGTTCTAATAGGGGAGATATTTGCACGTTTGCAAATTCACAAGACGGAGAATGCAATGAAAAATTGGTAGACCTAGTCTTCACTGTAAGTATCATTGCATCTGGTATACGTTTAAGTACGCCAGTTATTTTTGCAGCACTTGGAGAAACTATCGTAGAGCGCTCCGGCGTAGTAAACCTTGGCATAGAAGGAATGATGTTAATGGGGGCTTTTGGTGGCTTTATCGGAACTTTTTTTACAGGGAGTATATTTGTCGGATTATTATTTGCAATTAGTGGTCCTATAATGATGGCCATTTTAATGGCCTTCTTAAGCGTCAACTTGCGAACAAACCAACTCGTAGCAGGACTTGCAATCTGGCTGTTAGGTACCGGGCTTACCGCACTTCTATATAGGCTAATATTTGGGGTAGCGACAATATCTCCCAAAATAAATGAGATATCACCAATCGGTCTTCCGATTTTAAGCCAAATTCCAGTTATCGGTTCAATTCTTTTTAGCTATGATCCCATAGTATATTTGGCTTTTTTATTGGTTCCACTTGTTCACATTTTTTTATTCAAAACAAACTTGGGTTTGAAAATAAGGACAGTTGGAGAAAATCCAAGACAGGCAGATGCATCTGGCGTAAATGTTTACAGAATACGCTATCTGGCTCTAATAATCGGCGGTGCGCTTGCTGGACTAGGAGGTTCATGCTTTACTTTAGTGTCAACAGGTAGCTTTCTCGAGAATATTACTGCTGGTCAAGGTTGGATTGCACTTGCGATGGTAATATTTGGCCGATGGAAGCCATTCTATGCAGTGATCGGTGCATTGATTTTTGGAATGGTGGATTCATTTCAAATAGGGCTCCAGTCTATAGGAACAGCCATACCTACACAATTTCTATTGATGCTACCTTATATTTTACCAATAATCATTATGGCGGGAACGTACAAGCGAAGTTATGCACCTGCTGCATTGGCTGTTCCATACCGAAGAGGAGAGAGATAAAATTTGTCCAGGAAGGATTTGTAGGGTTAAATAAACATACAATATGCATAATTCGACATGTTAATTCTTGATGATTGTATAATCACTCAACTGTCCTCAATGTACTATTTGCAGAAGCGTATAGAAATATACCGAAAAATCACTATTTTAAAAATTCATGTACTATCCTGGGATATCATAATTTTTTTATGATCTAGACTATCTGTTACATCTATAATTGTACCACATGAAAAATCAATGTAGTTGCTTAATGAGACTCGTTGGTAAAAGCAGATTTGATAGCACTTACGAATTTATTCGAATCAGAAATCCAACCAAATACTCCTCCTTGCATCTTAATCTGTCTTATCGCAGCTCGATGGTTATCATAATCAGTAGCCCCGGTACAGTCTTTCAATAGAGTACACCAATAACCATTGTCATTTGCTTCTCTCATGATTGTATGAACACAAACGTCGGTAGTGATTCCAGTAATTATAAGATGAGTTATTCCCAGGTTTTTTAATATTAATGGTAGATTACTTTGACCAAATGCCCCCTTTCCTGGCTTATCTACTATGTATTCTCCTGAAATGGGGTAAACATCATCGATTATATCCCAGTTTTTTTCTCCTCTTATTAGCAATCTTCCTAATCCTCCTTTCGGAATATTGCCAATCCCTACCCCATCTCCGATAATTTTACTGCGCAAGATTTTATTATATGGTGCGTCTGAAAGATCCGGCAGGTGTCCTTCTCTTGTATGTATTACTTTAATGTCGGTCCTATTTCTTATTATTTCTAGGATATACATTATTGACTTTATAGGAGCTGAGGTTAAGCCGGTGTCATATCCCATAATATCTACGTAACCTTTTGGCCCACAAAAATCTACTTGCATATCAACGCTTAGAAAGGCTGTGCGAGCTGAATCAAATTCAACAAAAGCCTCATCTCCGAAGCGAGGACAATCTTCCACTTCTAATTTGAAGAGTTTCCCCTTTGGGGAACCATATAACCAAGTTGGGAACTTGAAGGTATGTGTTTTCTTAAACTTCTCAAAATCAATTTCGGCCCTGTGCAATACTTCATCTCGTGTTTTAGAACTAAGATCTTTATTCCTGTCGTGGTAGTCAGGTATATCTTTTGTTCTACTCATTGTTATGCTCTATCTCCGAATATTTTGTTTTTTGTATTCGCACTAGCTTGATCAACTTCTGCTAGTACCCGTGTCAGGCTTATATAATTATATTAATTACCGACAGTCGAAAATCGATAACCTAAATAGATTACCCAATATAATACAGACCCCTGATATTACCGCAATTTATGTCTACGAAACTGGCTAAAGCCCATAGGCTCAGTAAGAATGGAGCTGGGGACGTTCCGTACTACTCGAATTTTTCAATATCTGAACAGAAACTTCGATTTACCTAAATCTACTACTCAATTTAAATATCGTTTTTATAATTAAAAACCCGAAAAGGCCTTCTCTATATGATCACTTTCTTTTTCTAATAAGTCGAATAGTTCTTCTATATCAACCATCATAGGCTGTCTTTCGGATACTTGCAGCTGTTGCTACTACTTCAGACAGATCTTGTTACGGTTCAACAGCTAAACACTTAAACGAATGAGCTTTTTCAAAGTCTAATACCATTAGAGACGTTAATCTATCATTAGGAGTATTTTATAAGCGCTAAATGGTGTATCACACCCTAACACGAAAGCTTTATTATTAGAAGGATGGAAAGAAAAAATTAAGCCTGAGTGGGGTGGTCTTTGGACAGGTCCTTCAACGCCTGAAACAACTCTCCTTCACTAAGACCATCACTGGTGTTAATTTTAGCATTCTTTTTAATGCTATCTAACACAGAATCAGCAAAATCATCTAACTTATCTATATCTTTTATTTTTGTTATTTCTGATAACTTTTTTAATAAATCGTAACGATTTAGGTTTTCTTGTGTTGTTGTAAATCTTTGTTTATCATCATCATTAAATTGATCCGTAGCCTCCTTGGGCAGAGCAGACATAAGGCCTGAAGCCGCTTTCGGAGTAGATCTTTGTAGAAACATTTGTGTTAGACCAGTTACGGCAGATGAAGCTACTTGAGGGGGTATGCCAAACGACGATGCAAGCATTCCGATTATATTTTGCATATTTCTAATAGATTCTTTTAATTAATTAATAAACTTTCTCTGTATTATTTACTAAAATAGTCTCAATAAATAGCAATGTTTTAGCTATTAATTTCAGCAGCAGTGTTTGATTATTACTGACAGATCTTAATTTTTATAAATGGCATCGCCCATTACTGTCATATAGATTAATGATAGAACTGAGTTCCGCATTACCGGTGCTGTAAACTAAGTGTCATACAGCTGTATGATGGGAACGTTTAGATTTATGGT
>JANWJI010000002.1 GCA_025449515.1 Nitrososphaeraceae archaeon
ATATTCTTGTTCTTCCGGGGGTTTTTGATGCATTAACTGCAAAAATTGCAGAAAACGTTGGATTTGATGCTATGTTCCAGACCGGCTACGGTTCTGCTGCTTCACTGCTTGGAATGCCTGACTATGGCTTTTTAAATGCCGGTGAAACGATTGATAATGCTACTAGAATCATTCGATCTGTGGATTCGCCAGTAATAGTCGATATTGATACAGGCTATGGTAACCCACTGACAGTTTGGAAACTTGTTCGTGATTTAGAATCTATTGGCGCAGCAGGTGTCTTTATAGAAGATCAGCTTTGGCCTAAAAGGTGTGGTCATATGCAAGGTAAGGATGTCATAGAAATGGAAGAATATATTTCGAAATTGAGGGCGGCCCTAGAAGCAAGAAACAACAAAGACTTTGTCATAGTCGCGAGGACGGATTCGAGAGCACCACTTGGACTAGATGAAGCTATAAGACGGGGAAGAGCATATCGAGAGGCGGGTGCAGATGTTATTTTTATCGAAGCTCCCAGATCAATTGCAGAGTTAAGAAGAATCGCAGATGAAATTGACGCGCCGTTGGTTGCAAACATGATCGAAGGTGGAGTAACACCGAATCTGAATGCAAAGCGACTTCTTGATCTCGGATATAGGATTGCAGTTTTCCCGTTATCAGGGTTGTACGCAGCTACTTATGCGATTAATGAAGTATTTATGGAATTAAGGAAAAATGGCACGACTACAAGACACAAAAAAATTATGACAACATTTGATAATTTCAATAAATTAGTTGATTTACAAATGTATCAGGCTCTTGAGAAAAAATACAAGACAGTTCGCTAAGAATTCTGAAATTGGGAAATCATTTAAGACATTTTGTGTTATGGCAAGATATCTAGCTGTTTCTTGTGCAGATGCAGCGTCAATAGGTTCAATATCGATCAAATCGATCCCATATGGATCACGATATGAAGATTGCACATATAAACAATATATCAGGCATAGGCTCTGACCTTTCCCAGGCACAAATCTTACAAGGACATTTGTCAGATGTTTATGTATTCAATCCAAAGATCTATAACCAGTTCGGAGGCATTATGATTAACTACAGATCCCCCTTTTCAAGATGGAAAGTATTCAGAAAGTTGAAAGAATATGATATCTGGCATTATCATTATCCATACGGTTCCTTAAAAGTAGGCTTGGAAAAACGAAATCAAGGAAAGATATACCTCAAGCACTATCACGGAGATGATCTCAGGGGGAAGTCTGATGACGATTTTTGCCTAGTCTCTACACCTGACCTCTTGCAGTACGCTCAGAATGGTAAATGGCTTCCTAGTCCAGTTTGCATCGACAAGTTGGTAACAGATACAGAAAATAGACGCGAAGGTAGACTCAGGGTAGCACATTATCCTTATTATAAAATGTATGGACATCTGGACATTTATTCTGAAATTCTGGATTCATTACAGAAGACTGGCAAATGCGACGTAGTTAGAATTCTAGGCGTCTCGCATGAAGAGACTTTAAGGTTGATTTCTACCTGTGATATAGTACTCGGAAAGATCATTCCGAATATCGGCTGGTTTGGGAGATTCGAACTTGAAGGAATGGCTCTTGGAAAACCAGTCATTGCTTATATTTCTGAGGAATTATACGATAAATACAAGCCTCCCGTCTTCATAACGACTACCCAAAATTTTAGAGAGGATCTGGAAGCATTATTGGAAGACAGGAGTATTCAGCATAAATTAGCAAAAGAAGGAATACAATATGTAAAAGAATATCACTCCACCAAAAAGATAATAGAAATCCTGGATGACGTTTATAAACGATTAGGTTCTCGAAATAAGACTTGACTCCTTTATGAATTAATAGCATCCAACCAGGGCGATGGAAAATTATTACGATTCGGAAATCATGTTCATCCTTCAGAAGTCTTACGATATATTTTTTAAAAGCCAGACGTACGACTTAACGTTGATAAATCTATGCAATTTGCTGACTTTGAGGTATGATCCCTTTTATCCAAAGGATACAGCCAAAATTGCTGATGTTACAATAGGCCAGATTTTAGCTCAAAGAAAAGGTACAGAACCTATTCCGACTTCATTAGAGATAGAAAAAGCCCTTCGTAATGTAATAAAATATTCAGTCGAGGCTAACAAAGCTGACCATATCGCTGTTGCATTAAGTACAGGCGTAGATTCGAATCTTATATTTTCACTAATACGGGACGAATTCCCGGCCATTGACATCAATTGTTATAGCGTAAGTTTCTACGATGATCATGAACTCTTGATTGCTAAGCAGATTTCGGAGAGTATAGGAGCATCGTTTAATCGTATCGTCGTAGAAAACCCATTGAGAGATCTGGTTGAAATGATAAGCATAGTTAAAGAACCGAGATGGAATATTTATCAATATTATTTTATTAAGGAGGCAAAATCCACTTCTAATGTCCTATTCACTGGAGACGGCGGTGATGAATTGTTTGCTGGATACACTTTCAGATATAAAAAGTTCCTTTCTTCGATAACCTCAAAAACTACCCCATTAGAACGGATTCAGGTTTATCTGCAATGTCATGAACGTGATTGGGTAGCTGATCAAGAAAAAATGTTCGGAAAAGACATGAAATTTAGTTGGTTATCAATTTACGAAATATTCCAAAGATATTTCAACAACACTCTAGAACCATTGGACCAGCTATTATGTGCAGATTATAATGGTAAGTTAGTGCATGATTTCGTACCAACGAATGAGAAGTTTTTTAAGCATTTCGATATCAAGGGCAAGGCACCTCTCTTGGATGATGAAATTGTAAAGCTTTCCGTCAAGATTCCTCCAGAATTGAAATATGATTTTAGAAATAATGTTGGGAAGATTCCGTTACGATCTATCTTAAAGCGCAACTCCAAACACAAGTTCATTGAAAACGAAAAAATCGGATACGGGATGGACTTAAATAAATTATGGTCAAAAGATGGGAGGGAGATCATAACGTCTAACTTGGAACGAGGGCGAATATTTGAGGAAAAAATAATAGATCAAGACTGGTACCACAGTGCATTATCTAAAATAGATGAAACGGGAGATCCAAGGTATATTAGCAAATTGCTTCAATTATTGAGCCTAGAAATCTGGTATAAATTGTTTGTTACTCGAGAGTTAAAAAGTACAGATCGTTTATGATCGATCCAATACACGATATTTAATCACGTAGATATCTGACACATATTGCATCCCCTTATTTCACCGATTTCACGTATTGTAACGGATAAATATTATGCGGCTGTATTCGTCTTTTCAGCTGGCTTCTTATTGAGACTCGTTCCCGAGATGATCGCATATCCATACCCAATTGGTTATGATGTAATTAACTACTACATCCCGGTGTTATCCAATTTCGATATCCATTGGCATACCACTTCACACGAATTTCCGTTGTATGTTTACTTGCTGCATTTGATTGGTAGTGCAGTGGGATCATCGCCATACATTACGGTGTTAGCATCAGCCATATTCATTTTTGGAATGCTGTCTGTCTCAATATTCGTGATAGGAATAAGAATCTTAAACATAAGTGTAACAGAAAGCATATTCCTTTCTATTTTTGTTATGGTACAAATGGCCGTCCTTCGTACTACGTGGGATCTGCACAAAGATGTCTTTTCTCTTTCGTTAATGTTCTTCGTCTTTTCATTGATTGCTGTTAACAAATCAACTAGTAGCTCGAATCAGTTACTGAAGTCGATAGCATCAATTATCCTATCCTCGATTATTGCAATGTCTGACAGGATGGTCGGCGGATTGTTCTCACTTTCTCTATTTATATACGCAATCAAATCCAAGAACAAAATTGCTGTCTTGAGTTCTATTGCTGCATTATTTGTATTTATAATCGCCTTATTCACGGGCTCTACTTTATGGAATGATCTTAGCAAATTTAGTTTTATTGATCATCAGGCAGTTACGGTGCGACACATTGGAATATCCTCTGCATCTTACAATCCATTTAATTTATTAATTTCCTTTGTTACCGTGAACGGTCTCTTGGTGCCGGCAGCTCTGTTGGGTCTGCGACATGGGAGGGATGATGAGTTACTGAAAATAGCACTCTTAATCACCATTTTTGGGTCGTTTTCGTGGATATTATTTCCAAATGATGAATCATTAGTTGCTAACAGATGGATCATATTGACCGGGATTTTTCTTTCTATTTTCGCCGGGAATGGATTCATTATTCTTAGTAAAAGGATTGGTGCCCGAAAATCGAAAACCATTTATCCTGTCCTTTTGATCGCAATAGCAATATTTGGTATAATTGGAATAAGTTATGTTGCCTCACCATATCGTAGCCCATTTATATTATATGAAATTGTGCGTGGTTATATTGGATCATTTGAACCAGTCAGCATGCAGTTTAATTCTCTGGATATAAAGGAGAATCCTATGCTATTGTCAGCAATAGATTGGATCAACAAAAATACCAGACCAAATGCAACTATAATCGGAGCAAGCCACTTAAGGGGCTGGATGGAACTGGAGCTTGAACATGGTAGAACCTTCCATTTTTTCAATAGCAAAGAGGGTATGCTGGATTTTTTGCGAAACACGAAATCCCAAAATAGTTACTTATTTTCTGTTACAGGAGAAAATCCTGATCTACCTGGCATAAAAATTAAAAATGTCTATAGATCAGAATTCATAACTATATCAAGAGTATATTCACACGCAGTGCAGACGGGGACAGATTATTTACACAACTCGTACCAATTGAATGCGTAACACATTTTAACAGTAAAAGGCATCATACACAATAGGGATGCTTACAAAAAACTTTCTACGAAAAGCTACTGGAAATTGGGTAAGAAGACGATGGCTCGATTTTCGAAATGGCCATAGTATCTATTTAATTTTTATAATGACTTTTGCTAACTTTATTACGATACAGTACAAGTTACTCATCGACAAGGCACCGTTACTTAGTTCAGTATTTCATAGTATATGGGGATTCGCTCTCCTTTTCGTGGCAATCTATGTTCCCCTAGGCATATTTATTGGATATTGGCATCGAAAAAGCCAGTGGAGAGTGGAACAGGATGCCCTTTTTAAGGAAAATGAAATTGGAGCCACGATGTGGTTGTTTGTTATCGACTTGATTGATGGAAGGGTATCTGAGGAAGAGAAGTTGCAAATGAGGGAAATGCTTACTAAGATTACTCGACGTAGCATAAGAGCCGCCGCACTTAGACCATCATCGACGATGAATGCATCACCTGAGAACGGGAAAACTCAAAAAACCAATCCCGTTGATGCAAAGGTAAACGCTGAGGACATGTAACGTAATACTTTGCTTGGAATATATGCTACGGATTCTTCATGTATTTGATCAAGCAGGTGTGGCATTTGTTCTAGCGAAGTTCCAGCAACTGCAAGGACATGATTCAAAGGTAATAACCACAAAAAGCTCTGATAAATATGGAATAAAGAACTTTTACAGAGGTCAGATACTATTTGCAAAATCTGAAAAAGAGTTTCTTGAGGAGTGCTTGATGTATGCTAAATCGGTAGATATAGTCCATATCCATAGCAGAATCGACGCATTATTATTCTTACGCAAGAAGCTTGGTAATTCAAAGACGATTATCTTACACTACCATGGAACCGATATAAGAGGACTAAAGAAAATCAAACTGCCGCATCGATCGGGTTTATCTGACCTGGCGATAAAGTCTATTTACAACTACAGGAGGATACGCGACAAGCTGTTGTTAAGACATAGACTGCACGAGAAGGCTCAAAATATGTCCAACGCCGTTATAGTTGCAACGCCTGATCTCTTGTCACAAGTAAAAGGAGCAGTATTTATTCCCAACCCAGTAGACACCGAGCATTTTATCCCAAATAATTGCAAGAACGGACGCGTTTTAGATAGAGAGGCTTTGACTATGGACACAGAAGCTACCGATTGTAATTTGACCATGCAATATTGTAAGAAAAACAATATTCGCCTAAATATCGACGTTCACGACAGAGCGAAACAGCCGATCATGTATAGGGACATGCCTGGATTCCTAAAAAGATATGCGATATACGTAGATATAAGATACGTCAATGGTCTGCTATTGCCTAACCTGAGTAAGACAGCATTGGAAGCCCTCGGGTGTGGCCTTAGAGTCTTGAATTACAATTTACAATATCACGATATTCTGCCAATTGAACACCAGCCGTTAAACGTTGTATTGCAAGTACAATCATTATATGGAACAGCATAGGATTAATCTTCTCGATTCGTTGGCTTCACTTGGGTAAGTTTAAATAATCAGGATAGATAGCTGCCGTGTATCTAGCGAATGCATTTGAAACCATTGATTAGAATGGCTAAGACACTAATGATATATAAAGGCGTTATGGCCAGATCCAGAAACATATATGGATATTGTTTAGAAATATTTATCTGATTTTTAACATAGGCCCTGGTAAGACCTAGTAGTACTCGGATCCATTAAGTCGCATTTGGTCTATTGTATTGTCTACCAAAATTAGAAGAGTCGAGTCGAGATTAACGATAATCATAATGTTTACAATGGCGATATTTATTGCTCATAGTTGACGTATTTATATTTCTGGGGGATAGAAAGTTGCTTGGAAGACATTTCCTCCAGATATGACTTTCGTTAAGTGGTAATTAGTTCTATCCCCAGCATTAACATAGGAATTAAAAGAATGAGAATATTATGAAAAATAAGATTTGAAAATATTGCACTTGTCCCATGAAGGTCTACCAGATTGGCGGGTCGAAAAATCAGCAATTACAGCGACAAGGAATGGTCATCAGGTCATTTTCTGTGGCAGAGCATCAAATTATAAAACGACACTGTTCCAAAAAATCTATCAAATCAATTGGAATGCAAAAGCAAGGTTAGGAGTCCCCCTATATTGGAAATCGGTAAAGCGACAACTAGCTAAAGTCTTGAATGAGACAAGACCAGATATTGTTCATGCACACAATATTTTTTCAGCGAGAATGATTTCGGAATTTAAAGTCCCCTTTGTCTACGACGATCATGAGTTCTGGTCCGCTTCTTCAAGACTACTGAGTGAAATGAAGCCGAATTTACATGTTGTTGAGAAGCCTACGGCTTTGGGTCACAATTTCCTCGAACTAACTATTGGTACTAGAAGAAAAATTGTGAATTACTATGCTATAAAATTATGGGCTAGGTGGGAAAAGGAGATCGTTTGTTCAACTCCAACTATCACAGTTTCGGATACTATTTCTGACGAGATGCGAAAATTAGGCTCGAGTAAACTGTTTGTCGTACCAAATTTTCCTCTGTCGTCTGAAACAATTAATATTGCTGGTCCAAGATTTCATCAATCTTTATCATCGGTGTATGCAGGCAGCGATGGTCTCAATATAGATAGCTATCCACATCGAAATATGACCGGCTTTACCGACCTTTTTGAAACCAATGGAATCGGGACTCTTACGATATTAGGCTGGAAAAATAATTCAACTGACAGAGTAAGATACAAAGGATTCTTATCGAGACAGGATATGTTTAATGAAATGTCCAATCATTCCATAGGTCTACTCCCATGGAGGAAGCATTGGGCTCACCTCTTTACCAATCCCAACAAACCATATGAATATGCCCATGCAGGAGTACTTGTCATGTGTTCTTCCTCTGTTCAGCCCGTTGTTAGAACACTTCGAGATCATTGCTCGGTATTCGATGGCTATGATGAGATGGTTTCTCAACTATTATATTTCAAGAATCACTTGGATTTGCTCTATAAGAAAAGACAAGAGTCGTATAGATTTGCAAAAGCTAATATAATCTGGGAGAAGCATGAAAAGAATATACTGCAGGCATATCAACTTTCTTAGCGCTCCTTTTGTGGTTCATTAAATTTAGAATTACAAATATTATAGATCGAAATTAGACCATGGTTCAATAGAATTGAAAATTATTCCAATTCCAACTATTGATTTCAATTTTGAAGGAGTCTCTAATTTCCAATAGTTAAATTGGAACTCTAATCAGCCGTGAATTGACACAATTCGAGTTTGAATCCCAGGCGGATGCATACCCATCGTGATTTATCTTAACAAAAGAAAGAACTTTAAAATTGATGTTACTCGCTGGTTCTATAACTAATTGGGTAATTATTTCGCAATTGTTACTTCGAGGAATTCTGAAGATGGGATCAAGTCGGCACTCCTCTCACTAAAGAATCAAGCGTTAAGGCCAGAATACGTCATAGTAATAGATGACGGCTCTAAGGATAGTACGCCGGAAATTCTTAAGGAATTGGAACACAGCTGGAGTCAGCTATTCATAATAACAAATCCCGATATGGGCTATGATATCAAGAGAGTTGTTAAGAACTGGAACGCGGCGTTAGAACTCGTGAGAAATAGAAATATGGCGAGAACGGAGTATCATCTTATTGCTACAGATGATACCGAGTACGCTTCAGATTATGCTTTTAGGCTGATTTCGTATTTGGACTCTAATCCGGATGTCGCCATCGCGTCAGGCAACTATACTAATCATAAACCAGAAATGCCACACGGCGCTGGTAGATATGTACGAAATTCTGTATTTGAAAAGACGAGATGGAATGGAAGCTATCCTGAGCAAATGGGCTACGAGTCGGCTATACTGTACGAAGTAGAATTTCTTGGTTACAAATATTCTGTAATCGAAGAGGCAAGATTTCGACACCTCAGGCCTCTCGGTTTAAATCATCGCTTTTACGAATTTGGAGCTAGTATGCATACACTTGGGTATCATCCGGTATATGCATTGGGAAGATTTGCAAAGTATTTTTCAACGGGCGCGGTAACAGGGCGACTTGGATCATTATACATGATCTATTATTATCTGACATATAAGGCAGAAATCCAGGGTTACAATCGTCTTTATGATGCACAGTTCAGACAATATGTAAGAAAGAAACAGATCGATAGGTTAAAAAGAATACTTAATATGAGAATACCCAGAAAGTAAGTAAGATCGTAGCTATAACCAGGGCAAGATGGTAAATCATGTAGTACAGATCGGAAGGTCACTAGATTTTTATATCTTGTACTTTGCTCTGTTCAGCTAAGATGGATGAGCTCAATTCTAAAGATTATTGGGAAGATAGACTAAAGGAAAATTTTGGATTGCACGGCACCGGCTTCCAAGGTCTCGGAAGGCGGTATAATGAATATATGTACAAGATTAGGAGACGAGTCTTCGTTCATAGAATGAGCAAATTAGATATAGACTTTGCAAATGCAAATGTGAATGTGTTGGATATTGGTTCAGGTACTGGTTTTTATGTTGGCCTGTGGAAGGATCTCGGCGCAATTAGTATAACTGGTACTGACATAACAACTGTAGCAGTGGAGAATTTGAGATCAATGTATCCCTCCAACGAATTCTTCCAACTAGACATTGGAGATGAAGTGGCCTACAAGACACTTGGTAAAAAATTTGACATTATTTCAGCATTCGATGTATTATTTCATATCGTAGATGATAAGCGGTATGAGAACGCCATAAGGAATATTTTCTCGTTATTGAAGCCTGGTGGACTCTTTATTTTTTCCGATAATTTTCTACATCATGATTCTATAAGGTCTGCTCGACAAGTTAGCAGATCATTGAGTGTTATTCAAAAGGTGTTACGCGAAAATCACTTCGAGATAATACTGCGCCGTCCCATGTTTATATTAATGAACGCACCGGTTGATACGAATCGATCTGTTTTGAGGGCGATCTGGCATACCATCACCTCAGCAGTCCAGTATAGTGAAAGTATGGCGTTCGTTATATGTACTATCCTATATCCAATGGAACTATTGTTAGTCTCGATTATCAAGGAGGGCCCTTCCACAGAGATGATGATTTGTAGATCTGCAAATTTAAAGGCGTCAAATTGAGATAGATTTTCATTAATAGTAATATTAATAATAATATTAATAATAATAATACGGACAACTTCTCTGAATGTAGACGAGTCATTCTAAAGATGGACACTAAGAGGTCTAACTATTATGCTGAATATATACACTGGTTGTTAAAGGATTAGCGATCAACTGTAGTTGTCATCTTGCTAATGATTGGTTCGACTTCCTAAGTGTATAGGGTTTCAACCTAGTCGGCAGTCAATTTCTACGTTGATAGTGAATTAATTGCAAAATGTAGAGTCAATTATCTAGACCAACGTAATCTTACTATCTGGCAAATTAATTACTTCAATATAAATAAATAAATAAGAAAATCATTTATCGGTCTAGCAGTTATCATTCATCCAAAGAGGATCTAATTTCTTCCTTGATGTATTTTGGTCACGCTTGAGGACACGCTGATTTATTGTTAGTTATGGAGAAAAAAATTGGCACTTAAAGTCAAACTGAGAATTGAGGACAAAAATAGGTCGTTTAGTATTGTCCTAATTGAGTTACTTCCATTCCCAGCCCTTGATCGTACTTACACCATTTGGATTACCTTCATCTTTAAACATCATCACTGTGTTGCTCAGAGCGGAAAGGTTTCCTGTAGCGTTCGAGTTAAAGATAGCTGCGCCTGTTCCCTGCATTACCTGATTCCCAGTTACTTGCGAAGGCTGGGTGGATGGATTATAGTGAGCGATCTCTCTAAAGTTAAACGTTGCATTCCCAGCTTTTCCAGCAGTAGCCTTGATAAGGCCGCCGCCAACTATATCAGCAATTCCTTGGGACAAGGGTATAATCAATGCCTTGCCTTCGGTCTGAACAAAGTTTATACCATTTACAGTACCTTTACCTATGAATATCTCTCCAATCGCATGTAGTCCAGTGTTCAGGACTAGAGGCTGTTGTCTAATGGTTTTCACGTATTCTATATAGAACGGATTTCCCAAAACAGTAGCATTTTTCGTCGTTGTCGTTTGGACATCATTAGAAGAAGATGGGGGGGTAATTTTCAATGCTTCTTTTTGAAGAGCAGCCTCCATAGTTTTCGACGTCGCGTTATTCGTGCTAGTCGCGTTATTCGCATTAGTTGTATTCGAGGACGCTGCATACGATTCTTTAATAAAGATAGACTGGAAAGACACCAATCCTACTGCAAATACATTTGCTATCAAAAAAACTATGACAGCCGCTATTTTTGATTCCATGTAATCTTACTTTACCTGACACCCTTTACTTAAGGATTGCCAAGAATTGAAGGATAGAACATACCTGATAGTAAGACTA
>JANWJI010000003.1 GCA_025449515.1 Nitrososphaeraceae archaeon
GATATTAATCATGAGTGTTAATATCCTATAATATATTGATAAATATTCTAAACATGAGAGTATCTATGATACCCATAGTATGATACCCATACATTTAATTCTGTATAAAACAAATATGCTGTATAAGACAAAAACTGGACTGATATTCTTCCAATACAGTTTTAACTATATCTGTACTGTATGTACCTAATGTGGGTGTCTGCTCATATTAGATCGTTAACCATTAACAATCTAATTAGTACTACCAAGTCCAGCCTTTAGAAGAGCAACATTAGGTACGAGATGTTTAATAGACGAGAGAAAACCAAAGTTCGTAATATAAAGAATACGATGATGATGCTGTTCTCCTTGTCCTTGTTTCTGTTGTTGACCTGCTGTACTACTACTATTATTATCAATTTTGACGCTAGCAGGAAAATCTAGTACTCCACCTGACTCAAGAGTGGTTATCTTCTTATCCATTGATACTTTGACGATCTTATTTAATTTGTTAACGGCAACGATCATACTACCATTATCATCTTTATCGACTGCTAGACCGTCAGCACCATTAGGGTTCTTACAATCTGGTCCTACAAATAGCTCGGGAGTTGCTGGACGACATGAATAGCTTGTATCAAGATAACCTAATATCTGACCTACGTGAATGTACTTTCTGTAGTTAGTTAGAAAGCCAGATTTGCATATGAAGAAAGGTTATAAATCCTGAATTCACATACAACTAATGTCATTCAAATGAACTTTACTCCTACATCGGGTACATTTTGGGTTACTTGTAATAAACACGCATGTAAAGAACTAATTAAAAGATCCAAGTCGATAGAAGGAGTTGTTTATGCGTTTATGATAGAGAAAAAAACAGAAAACGATCCAGACGTCATTATCAAGTTGACCGGCGTAAATGAGCGACAGATTGAATCGGCACGAAATATTATCAGCGGAATCAGTGGTGTAGTGCAGGTTACCTCTGAATTAGGTCAATCCCTAATGTTTAAATGATATATTATAAGAAATTTGTTATTATAGACGAATGCATATTCCTGTAGAAATAAACATAACATGTATCAGAGGAAACACGAACAAGATTAAAGAATTTCTTTCACCAAATAAACTTATTTATGTTATAGACATTAGTGATACAGCTCCAGATAATCAAGAAGAGACCACATTAGATATCTCAGGTATTATTTTTGATGATCAAGATTTGACAATAATCGAAAAACAGCTAATGTTTTTTGGTCGAGTGAGCTCGAGAAAAGAAAAAATGAAATTTTTTACCCAAAACACAATTTTAAGCAGTTTAGTCGTGGCAGGCATTGTATTTATTGCTCTTCTCGCTCATAATTTTAATGAAGAATTCTATCATGAAATCTTTGTTACACATGACATCTGGGCAGTTTTAATAACAGCCTTGATTGTTGGAAGCTCAGCAGCCGCAGGTTTCTTGTTAGAAATGCTTATAATCTATCGTGAGAGAAAGGAAATTCATCACTGAGATATACTGCTCTATGCCATCTCCCCCCATTCCCTCACTCTTATTATCACCATCTTGATTCCCCTTTAAATTACTAGAACTACGATTTGCATTGTCTACATACATACAAAAAAATTATGCCAAATCAGTAACAGCACAATTGGAAAGATGACTGGATATTGAAGGCCAGTTTGTGTTCCAGTTACCAAATCATTCGGGATATATATAGAAGATATGCCCGGGCCTGTTAATATCAGGCAAAATTGATTGTTCTAATGGATTTAGCATAGTAAGTAATTAAATTAAATTCCCTAACGAAAAGTTAAACATCGCATCATATTATATTTTCTGTGATTCAGGTTTATATCCATAGTGCATACCTTGCATTCACAGGTACATTATCATACCACCCAAAAGTGAGCAATTGATATAAGAAGCGAAAATCACAAATCAATTCATACATTCATGCATATTGTAGGAACACAAAACCACGAGATTACCATCTCTCCGAATCTTAGGGTAACATTGAATGACTTACTGAAGTTTCCTCTGATTGATGCTATAGGAGGTCGTCGTTCTAGAAGGTTTTGTTTAGGTGCAGAGATACCAGATGGTGTTCTTTCATACAAATCAAAGTATGATCCTGTGTCTCTAACCGAACTAGAGCAATTACTTGTACTATCAACTATGGGAGGAGTAACAGGATGGCATTTTGCTATAACACATCATGAAAGGTACGCTTCTATGCTTCCTAACTATTGTGCTAGTCCTGTTGGTCGTACTTTTCCTTCAGCCGCAGGTTTTGCTACATCAGACTTATTTTTTACTGATGATGACGGAACATATTTCTTTCCCACACGTGACTTCCCGCATCAAATACAAATCGAAGATGGCAAAGTAAACTTGGAAGACTTTCTCTTGCTGCATAAAAAAGAATAAGAAAATTGTCTAATGAACGATTACAGATACCTAGATCGGAGCTATATATGGAAGGACATAACACTTGGATAGCAAATCATAGATGTTCTACACTAATTGTTCCAGTTGGAGATCTAGCTCAGCATATGCTAGCAGCTATCTGTTATTATACACAAAATGGGTATGCTTTGTATGATGATATTGCAAAGAAACCAATACCTGGTATAGAGAAATTTACTAATATTGTGGATCCGGGTAAATCTTTGCCGCTTACAGTCATAGAACAGGCTTCATTAGCTGAATTAACAGCTGAGCTTTCCACCTCTTGTTATGCAGGTGTGCTTATACCAGTTAACAAAAGTTCGCTAACAACTATCGACATATTTCAACTCAAAAATATTAGTAAAGTGTTAGCGAATTAATGTTAATTGGTATATGCTTCAAGCCATGGGTCTTGGAGGATGGATGTATAATGGATTAGATAGAAACACTATATTATGAGCTAGTGGGGATGCAAACATTCCAGGCTTGAGATTCAGGTATGATCAAAATAAGAGATGGTCATTACCTAATCCAACTGGCTTGTCTGGAGTTTTTGAAGGATACTGTCCCCCTCATTACCAAGATATGAGACATGCAACAGAAGCTCTTACTAGACGCAAGTTTGGCGAAGGCGGTGCTTATAATCCTAATACTCCTGGAGCATGGATTGATAGCGCAAAGGTGAGGAAAAGTGCAAGTCGTTATACTGAGGAATTCAAAGGCTGCGTAGCTCTACAAGCACAATATATTTATGATACCTATGGTAAGTTTCCCGCTACTGTTCAGAGTATTTTCTGTTTTATGTACGTCCAAGCTCATCATTTGGATATAGATTTTTATGATAATTACTTTAAACCTGGATCTTCCTATTTGACAACACACAAAGAACACATGAAACGATGGCATTAGAAATAATGTATGGAAAAATAATGCAGTTATCTTAAAGATGATTTGTAAATACTGCTAGATCGAATGGAATTTCTAAGGCATTTTTAATTATTAATTATACCTTCAAATACAATTTGAGATTTGAAATGTATTATGCTCTCTTGGAGAGAGGTAATTAACATTAGATTCACGTTACCTCCAAAGAGTGAGCAATTAATTAAAACTTGGTTCACTGAAGTATTATCACTTCGTTCGAACATAGACTTGGGATGCGTGACAAGTCTGGATTTTTACTGGTGATGGTGATGATGATCCAGACTTTAACGTGGCGGCATTTTGACTAGTTGCCGCCTAAATCCTTTATTATGTACTTATTAACATTATCGAGCATTTTTGCTACCAGTAAATTTGTATTGTTAAGTTATCAATGTATCTTTGGAGAATTCTAATAATCTGGTGTTTAGGAACATAAAACACTTCGATTTTTGACACAAGTTAAACACTTAACTATTTCCTATGATCTAAAACAATTGTTACTATATCTTGCGACAAACAGCTTTTGTAACGATTATTAAGGAATTAATGATCTCAGGTGTATTGATCACTGAAAGACTAAAGTAGCTGCAGTAACTTAAAATAAGTATATTGCGACTAGAAAGATGGCAGGAAAACGTGTAATGGTTGATTGCCTACTTGATATGATTATGTTCTACTTAACAATCTGCTGATACTACTAGATTTAAGTATAATATCCGTGTATTAAGATACAGATTGACTACTACTAAAAATAACGAAACCACGATTTTGGTTACAGGTGCAAGTGGTACGGTTGGAAGTGAAGTAGTAAAACAGCTCACCTCGCCATCATCACTTTCTTCAGATAGTCGGATTAGAGCAGCTATTCGTTCGAAAAATAAAGCAGATAAGCTTAGAAATGAAAATAAGAAAGTTGAAATTGTTAATATGGATTATGATAAACAAGAAACTATTGTTGATGTCCTAAACGGAGTAGACAAACTCTTCTTACTAACGTTACCTACGCCCAACATGACTGAAATCGCATCCAGTCTAATAAAAGAAGCAAAGAAAAATGATGTTAAACATATAGTGAAGTTGTCTGTAATAGATGCCGATGCTGAACCTGGAATTATGATCACACGGTTGCATCGACAAGAAGAAAAAATTATAGAAGAATCTGGAATACCATACACATTCCTACGCGCAGGTGCATTTATGCAGAACTTTATAAATTTTTTTGGCCAAACAATTAAAACTCAAAACGCAATTTATATTCCTGCCGGAGACGGAAAAGTTAGTTTTGTAGATGTTAGAGATATTGCAGCTGTAGCTACAGAGATACTATCGGCTAAAAATAATGGAACCAAAAGCAAACAACAATACGAGAACAAAAAATATGATATTACTGGCAATGAGGCAATATCGTACAGTCAATCAGCAGAAATTCTTTCTAATATACTTGGTAGAAGAATATCTTATGTAAACATATCGGAAGAAGATTCTCGCAAAGCAATGAAGAATACTGGAATGGAGGATTGGCTTGTTGATGCTTTAATGGAGATCTATAATATTATTAGATTTGGTTATGCATCGCAGACTACTGCTACAATTGAACAAATTACTAGACGGAAGCCAATAACATTTGAACAGTTTGTCAGAGACTATGCTAGTTTTTTCAATTGATTGAAAGTTTATTTGATCAAAGGAGATTATGTGACGAAGCTAGATCTACTTATAGGCATTGTGCTTTAAAATCAGTCAGTCATCCACCCGCCACACATTATTTATTTCTTCATTTTTCCAAAAAATATTGCTTGGAAATGCAAATAAAGAAAACATAGCTCATGTCTACTGCACGAACCCATGAACCTTCTTAATGGACAGTTGCAGGCTTACTTCTTAGCATATGTTCCCATACCTGTAAAATCTATTGCAACAAAAGGCTCATCTCCAACTACCCATGCATTATGGCCAGAAGGAACATAGCCAACGTCGCCTGGACCGTATTCCTCTTCGCTTCCGTCATCCATCTTGACTCTCATTCTACCTGATATTACATATTGTGTATGAGGAGCTTGACAGCTTTCAGTTTGAGCAATTGGTTTTACACATTTTTCCCAGCTCCAACCAGGCTCAAAAGATGCTTTACCAACAGCAGTGTTGCCAATATTTACAATTTCAACTTTTCCCTTATCAAAAGATCTCGTCTCATCTGCAGAAGCCATACTCTTTTTTTGTATTTTTTCTACCATTGGATAGAGTATAATGCTACTGCCTAGTATTTTTATCGGTCTCTGGTTTAGATAATCTTATTCGAGCCCGGATTTTATGTTAATAAATTCTAGTATGAACCTGTATCAGTTGAAGTTTTGTATGAGAATATCTTAGATCATGTAAAATTCCTTGGTGGATCTTGATATCTAATAATTTAACAACACGATCTTATCAATGTATGATATTTTTTCCACTCAGGGAATAGGAAACGGATCTATGCGATCTCAATCTTCATCTGGGGGTCATATCCAATTCTTATCAATGCAATAAGAAATGAAATGATGATATGATGAATCAATATGAATAATACGATGTATGTCTTATCATATTTCTTTGTATTGCTTCACTCATAATCTTTCGACACTTTATGGTTGGTTGGTTGGTGTTTATGTACTCTATTGAAGATTATTTGAAATGAAGATATTTGAATATCTATGATGTGTCCGGATCATTTATTTTGTGAATTAATTTAAGCAGTATTTTTTATCATTGCTTAATAGTATTTAGTATTTAGATACAAAAATGTTCTTGATAATAGAACAGTTTAGGACACTTGATAACTACACCTACTCTTGGAACTGTTCTATTATCAATTTTTGATTTGGTTAAAGCAACCATCATAGTAGCAGTATTATTATCCCTATCCTGATTGTTACCAGATTTCAGTTTTATCTAAACAGATTTGGATAGCGTCAATTAATGCGCTCTTCAGTTTGTTAAATTCAATACCGTCGCCGTTTCCAGCATTTATAAATGGTAAGAATTTTTGATAACTATCTGATTGAATTGATAGTTTGTCTGCGTTTAATTCTTGTGCTTTATTATACGTTATACGTAGTTCGTGATATATCAAATACAAATACAAAACATGTACCTGAACTTGAACTCTCATGCATTTGATAATACCGATCATGAAATTAAGATACTGAGAGACTCAGGTTAATGGTATTATTGATGCCGCAA
>JANWJI010000004.1 GCA_025449515.1 Nitrososphaeraceae archaeon
AATGTATTTAAAGAAAGTACAAAGATTTCGTTCACAGCAGCTTCTGAGACTGCACAAAAGCAGATACCTAATGGCACAATATTAGGCGGTCATTTAGGAGTAACACAAGGATACTTGACATACACATTCTTTGTAGTAGATCCTAACAAACAAACTGCATACAGAGTAATCATAGATGCAGGGAACGGTAAAGTACTATATACATCACAGGGTCTTCCAATAGGTCCATTTAGTCAACAAGGATCACCACGAATGTTCGGATCGTTTGATGGGTTACGACAGTTTGGACATTGGAATGTGGCACATTGGCCATTTGGAGTAGGAGGATTTTGGCATGGGGGATCATTTGGTCACTTTTGACCATTTATCTCATAAGCAGACAATGAGACAGGCAGACTATCAAGATCGATGGGGCAGAAATTTGATCAACATTAACTTGAACCATGAAGTGCATGCAAGACTTGATCGAGTGTGGAGCATTATTGCAGATGTCGACAAGGAGCCATATTTCTGGCCCAGTCTGAATACTGTAAATAATATTAGTAAGAATGGTAACATAATAGAAAGAGAGATTACGGTCGGTTTCAAAAATTCCAAGAGCTGCCAGACTGTAGTGTTTAATCCCAGAAAATCAGTAGAGGTATTAATTACTCGAGGGCCTGTAAGAGGTATTAGAAGTATAACATTGAACTCATCTGCTCAAAATAATAATGCTACAATGATTAATATTTCATGGAACATAGATCTGTCTAGCATTCCTATTTCGGATAGGACATATGTAAGAAATAATATTGAGAAAGAAACAACGGAAGCACTGAACAGATTAGCAGAGGTAGCAGAATAAGGCTAATGGCAGATAATTCAAATGAATACTTCATATTGTAATTGTCTTATAATAGGGTCCTAATTTTTAGCGATGCTACATTTGCTGAATGCAGATTCCAATATCAGTAGTAATATTTACTGCTTTCAATTCTTCTGATTATGGATAAAATATTCTTAAAAGCTAGATAAATGTAGACAATTTTATTTTCATACGATTTCAGTACCTCATCTTCTATTCTTCCAGTTTAAGGATAATGTCTATACTATCTGTGACATACGCGAATGTCCCAGCCCTTCTCTTGCAATAAATTATTCCAAAATGGTCCTTGGACTTAATTTAAGATTTTGCTTGATTTCAAGTATTTCCTGAAGTGTAGGACTTCCACGAATATTCTCTCTTGTAGATTTGATTGCTCCAGATACATTGGCGGAAATTAGTGATTCGATATCATCACTTCCAAGAATTTTCATGGCAGCAAACGTTCCTATAAAAGCATCACCTGCACCAGCAGTATTTAGTATTTTGGCGCGATTGTCATTAGTCATATTTCCTATTTTGGCAGCTGGGATGGATACTATCTTTTTCCTATTTGCAAATATACATCCATTTTCTCCCATTGTGATTATTACATTGCTATCCAATTTGATATTACTTAGAATAAGCTTGCAGGCTGAAATAGGATCACTGATGCCAGTTAGGTTTACACATTCTGACTCATTTACGATTATGTAATCAGTATTCATGATTGCGATTTGAAGGTCCTTGATACCTTTGAGGGATAAGAGACCTGGAGCCCATAAACTTATCTTCTTCGCTATTTTTGAAAGTGACAAGATCCTGTCAGCAACTGAAAAAGGCGGATCTACTACTATTATTAGATTTGAATTGTTAATATATCTATGAACATTCTTAGAATAGATGACTTTTTCGCAAAGTAAATCATTAGCCTGCTTGTAAGTTAAAATGAAATTTCTTCCTTTAGGATCGACTACGATATATGCACGACCCGAAGGAGCATCCTTTGTAAAATATAGCAGGTCAGTCACTATACCTTCAGTTCCAAGAATATGAATCTGTTTCTTTGCTATATTGTCCCTACCCAATGCTCCAAAAATTGCTACATTGTTAGATCCGAGTATTCGTGATGAGGCAATTGAGATATTTGCTCCTTTTCCTCCAGGAACCTCCTTGATCTTTTTTATTCTAACTTCTTCTCCAGGAGAAGGTAGTTGTTCGACAAATAAAATAGTATCCCAATTTATAGATCCAACAACAATACTCTTAGTAGGTGTCATATTTTAAATACCAAATCGTCGTACTGACATTCTTTTTGACGTTATTGAATCTCAAGTTTGTGATCATTAAAACAGATTCGATCTCATATATAATTGGGTATATTACTATCCATAATTAGTAGCAATTAAATTGGTCACGAATACCGAATTATTTGCAAAGGTTTATTCTTAAATACGTGGAAATTCAGTTGGCTAGACATACATCTAGCCTCTAAATATTAAAATACGTGGAAAATTTTACTCATTTGCCGACCTTAAGTTTTATCCCTGGTATATAGACATGCTTTATACTAGTCTTTTGTATATTTTTTCATCCAATTTAATAGATAGATAACAGATTCTACCAACTCCTGTCCTTTAGTTGTTAATCTGTATTCTACTCTTGGTGGAATTTCGTTGTATGTCATCTTTTACCCATAAATCTTTTCTAGGAATTCATGCGTTTCGTTGAGGATGCATTTCTTTGTTCATTCTACAAGTTTAAATCTGTGTTTAACTCACATTTGATAATAAGAGCATCTTAAATCAGAGGATGATACTATCACGTGAATATAGGTTTTGAGCCCTCTCTTTTGCATCCATATTCATCCTGATTTTTCATTATCTTCTTGTGGCTTTATCATAAGCCGCTCTTAGTTGATAATAATGATCCACATTACCATAATAATAATAATTGGTGATGATGCTGTTATTGTGCAAATGTCCTGCTTTTTCATCATAAGAAAGTTGCTAAAACTATTATTACATGATCGTTGTAGTGTAAGTCTTAACTCCTGGTCGCAAACACTCGAGCCTACTGGCAGTTGTTTCATGCATTGATTAACCAAATTATTACTTGCGATATTGGCTTCATTAAATGACTTTAGTAGTCCTTGATATACATTCCACCGTCCCCTAAAAAGAAAATCCTTATTCCGATGCCGAACATCCCTTTTGATGGCATAGCACTTTTTTTATTTGTGATCAATTAGTTATACAAGAACTACCTATTAACAATTGGTCAAGCTTCACAATGTTTATACAAAACTGTAGTGCTTAGTATGCGACATCACACTTACAATACAGCATTGGCTGTTTTGGATGGAGTTATTCAGCTTGGCAAGACCATTTTATCCTTTCAATCTAGATAATTCCAGATGGCTAAGTTACTATTCCCACGTGTTTGATTTTGTCTAAATAGATTCTTCTTTCTACAGAATTCCTAGTGCATTTATGGAAAAGAATTGGTGGCGTGACAATCAAGTGTTCATAACCTACAAATACGAAATTTTCTAAAGATTTAAACATTAGTATTTCTTTTTTGAAATTTCAATCTCTTGTAGAGTCAATTTCAAATATTCTTTAATATCATCTTCTTGCATAGATGATTCGACATCAGTTTTTTCGAAGACATACTTTGATTCATCAGAAAAATGTTTTGCAATCGTTATAATCCTATTTTGAATTTCTGTTTCCATTTGTGACGTTGCAATTTTATCTAGCATTACTGATTCTCGTTCCATAGTTTGTTTCATAGATCTACGCAAGTTGATATCATTAGCAACAGAAATTGCCGAAGAATATATTCCAACTAGGAGAAGATAAGATCCAAGTCCTAAAAAGGATATGCTAGCAAGTCCGAATGGCGGATAATGCGCAAGATCAAACTGGTGATCTGATTTGAAGAAAATAATAAGATCACACCGTATGCCGAGATGGTCATATAGTCTTTTACTGCATGATGCCTAATCCGCAAGTAGTCAAATGGCTGAAGGCTTCTTTATAAAGTTTGGATCCTTTGCCATCATGTTTCAGGCTTCTGCTGGTCTTTGAACTAATTATATTACTACGATAAGCCGTATTAGATAAGCTATAAATATTTTATTTGTGTTCTTTTGCCTTTCAATTAAGAAATTTAAAAAAGAATTAGGAATTAGATAATGACCGGTTTGTCCAGTCTTTTCTGATTGTTACTATTATCATAGTCTAGATTGTTGCTTGTATGATTATCCGCTGCTACCGCCAGAACTACCACCGCTGCTACCGCCAGAACTACCACCGCTGCTACCGCCAGAACTACCACCGCTGCTACCGCCAGAACTACCACCGCTGCTACCGCCTCCTCCATAGGTAGAACTAAAGCAATCTTTTATTTGCTGTTTTGTCGCAGAACCGCCTGTCGCACCATCAGAAAGACATTTCTGGAATTTGTCATAATCACTCTTGGATGAACTGCTACTACTGCTACTAGTGCCACCGCTACTAGTGCCACCGCTACTAGTGCCACCGCTACTAGTGCCACCGCTACTACCGCCGTCCTTCTTTGCGAATGCAGGGCTTGCAATTGCGATTGATGACGCTAATAGTGCTGCAGCGATCGTTATAGCAACAATTGACGTTATTTTTGATCTATTCATCGTTTTCTCGTAACTTTTTCATCTCATATAAAAGTATTGACCACACTATGCAATAGGCCAGAAATTGAGCTTTTTTGGGGCTTTAGTAGGGATTAGATATTAGTTAGAGGTATTGATTACCTAATTGTTATAATTGGCGAGCAAATAATTAAGATATTGCTTTCCTACTAATTACTCGAATTACAGATCTTCAAATGAAAATTCTTGGATCGTTTAGATAAATAGAAATAACCAATATAAACTGCGACTAGCAAACTAGATTAAGAAAAGGTAGGCAAAACTGGTGCTGAAGAGTATGATTTCATCAGACGTAGATCTAATGGAGTTACATCAAATCAATCAACAAATTTTTCTATTTATAACGAGTAAGAACAAGACAGATGATATCAATGCTCGATCTTAACCTAACATTACTTATTTTTTCGACAGCATTTAATGGCATCCTTGCAGGCACGAGTTTAGATTAGTCCATAAAAAAATTGCCTTCACGCCATTAAATAGGACCAAAGGCCTTTTCCATATACAGCCAAGCAGCAGATCTTGGTAACGGAAGAATCTGGTATTCTATAATAGGTATAGGAGCGGCTCTGCTAACAGTTTTAGCTGCTATCAACACTTTCTTTCTACCTGGCGAAAAGCCGTATTCAACACCAGTTTATATTGCTGCTATTTTGTCAATGTCATCGATAAATGAATATGCAAAATAACAAAGAAGAAAGCCTTTACGTGACGACTTAACATAATTCAACTAGAAACTTGTATTATGATACTACCAGTGGATTTGATTTCTGAAAGGAACTTACATTAGCATATTATCGATAAATAACTGTAGCAACTACAGCGAGAAACAGCTTAAGTTCTTAAACAACTTTTATTCATATACCCACTGAATAACTGATTTGTGCAACTTGATATGAGGAGTATATCGTAATATGTCATTTGGAAATAAATGGACTAGATCACAATCACAATATGGGAAAAGTGTAAGCGAGAGTGTTAAGAATAAATTATCTGAGGGAATAAAATCATCAGAGCCTTTAAAACTAAGAATCGAAGAGGCTCAAAAGAAATTACAAATGCAGATTTCCAAGTTAGACGCGATATCTACGAAGATGTATGAAAAAGACAAGTTAATCTTTAATCGTGTCGTTCATGCGGTTCAAAATCATGATGGTAGGTATGCTAAATTACTATCCAATGAATTATCACAGGTTCGTAAAATGAATAATATGGTTGAATCTACAAAGTTGGCATTGGAACAAATACAATTGAGATTAAATACAATGACAGAGCTTGGAGATGTAGTTGTCACTCTAAGTCCAGCCATGTCTGTCATAAAGGGAATACAAGGAGGTTTGTCATCTATGATGCCAGAAGCAGATCAATCGTTTGAACAAATATCAACATTACTAGGCAATATAATGTCAGGGACAACAGATCAGATATCTTCTTCTTCAGGAACAAAAATTAGTGATGTTGGTGATATGATGAGATTAGATGATGAGGCCATCAAGATTATGGAGGAAGCTACTGCAACTGTAACAGAGGACACAAGGAGTAAATTTCCGGATTTACCACCTCTTGATGGTAAGCAAAATCCTAAGCGAACTGAGAAATCTGCCTCTATATATTAGCAAACATAGGATTTTTTTTTGAAATATTTATTATAAATTAGTCATTATAGTGATGGTCTTGATTCTATAGGTAGAATAAGGACAAGTATGTAATTTCAGTATGAAACAAAAGAGGCACAACAATAAGAAACGAAATACCCTTACTACGAGGAATAAACGAACAGCACCTTCTGCTACTTATAAGCCAATCAAGCCAGTCACTAAAGATTATCAAAAAAATAATTACGATAATCAAACTGATAATAAGGATAATAATAGAAATATAGATATGAGCATAGGATTAGGAGAAGAGAAGAAATTAAAGACTAAGACGATGGATCAAAAGGAAGAAAAAGCTTCTTCGCCAAGAGAAGTCACAACAACAGCATCATCACCAATACCTACTTCAACATCATTACCACCGCTTCAATCAGAAATATTTGATTCGTCTAGTGATAATGCTATGGCAGAAATGAAAGAAGTAGCTGATATGGGACCAGATGAGACAACAAGGGTATTCTCACAAATGGAAGAAAAACAACAACTAGATCCTTTAACAAGTATCAATGATGACATTAAAAATACCGTTTCTGAAAATAATCCAAACACAAACCCTGATTCCACAAGCTTTCCTACTATGGTAGATTCGATTTTACAAGAAAGAGATCCTAGCACAAGGGAATTAATAGAAGATGACATAATGCAGACCCAGGATGTAAAACTAGATGATAATACTCAGGTTTACAAAGAATCTGAAAAACAAGATCACTTAGATGAATCAGCTAGTTTCGATGGTAACGAGGAAAAAGAATCTTATTCTAATTCAGCCAATAATGACGGTAATAATCCATTGATTATTGGGATAAGATTATGGCAAGCTCATAACATTGCATGGATTAATGCATATAATGAATTTATGAAAGCTTGGAATTGACAATATTAAAACTGACTTAAATAACATATGAAATAACAGATTCAATATTATGATGCTAAAGCCAAACTGATCAAATCGTAGAAGAAGGAAAACAAGATATGAAATTATTGAGAAATTACTTCTTCAACATGAGAATATTCTAAAGGAAGTCAGTAATGTTACTAAATAACTGTATATGTAGACTAACAGTGAAAGTCATTTTTAATATATGAATATGTCAATTTATACATTTATCATCATTACTCGCACTACATTGCTTTGTGGCCTTACAAATGGCCTTTTCAGCAAAGAAAGGGATGGCCAATGCTGGCATTATGATCTATTTAAAAATTTAGAAATAAATTGAAGGATTTCAGTGGCAAACTTCCAAAAAAGACTATGGAACTCGATAAGAGTGTATTCTAGAAAGACAAACACGTAAAGAAATTCCTATAGGGGTAGAATTTGGTTTAATACATAGAGAACAAGAGTTAGTAGATTTGTCATTTATCTATTAAAATTGGCTTAAAAATGGACACACACGCGAATATAAATGTATTTATCTGACCATTTGTTCTAGTATCTATTTATTTGTTGAATTAGATTAGGTTTTTAACCTAAACGATATGGATTAGGCATAAATTTAGAAATTTAGTATTCTCAGCAAAATTAGTAGCAATACATTCAGTATTAGTGTCCCTCTATTTTCCAGTTCATTTAGACTGATTTTGTTGTTGTTGTTGCTGCGAAGAAGATGACGGGGATTGTGGTAGTTGGAAAAACGGGACTGCTCCCTGTCCACCTAGAGAATACGGCATTTGTCCATTCCACCTATTGATTGCCTGCCACTGAAGATATTGAGGGGCTTGTCTTAACTGCGATGTAATAATTTTAATTGCTTGTGATTCTCCACCCGCCTTCGCTATATTAGCTTTCGCCTGTGCTTGTGCCTGTACAACTGTTTGGTTAGCTACTACTTGAATTCCTCTCAAATTATTCAATTCTGTCAAGTACTTTTGAAAAGCTACCACTTTATCTTCAAC
>JANWJI010000005.1 GCA_025449515.1 Nitrososphaeraceae archaeon
ACTACACAAGTTGAAATATGAACAGCAAGTTCCTACAGATCAGCTAGATATAGTTAACAAAAAACTGAATGTACCTACAGATCCGGAAGAATTAGCTGATTTAATGAAAGACTTTCGTCAACACTCGGGCAAGTATCCTGATGTTATAAATTTTATGAGAACGTAGGCGTTATTCTTATTTCGATCTGACAAAGTATATAAATAGTCTGTATATGTCAAAAGCGTCTTACTAATGCAATGGCTTTCCAGCTAAAAAAATACCTTATATGACGAGCTACGTTGGTAACCGGTTTGGCATGCTAAGTTTTTTCTTCAAGATGAACAATAGAAGAAAAGAATAATTCAAGTTCATTTTCAACATCTTTCAACCTCTTATTATGAATTACGACTTTTGGAAATTTAGCGGTAAATCTAAAATAATCTGGAGTCTTTTTGCACCAGTTCTTTATCATAAATGCATTAGGAATTTTGTAGAAAGAAGAATCGATTTCCACAAAATCAAACACGTGGGAATAGTAACTTAACCATCTGGAATTATCTAGATTGAGAGGATAAAACGGTTCCTGTCAAGCTGAATAACTCCATCCAGTGCAGCCAATGTAGTAGTGCAAGTATGTGCCAAAAGACTAAACACTATAGTTTTGGATAAAGATTGTGAAGCTTGACCAATTGTAAATAGGTAACTCTTGTATAACTAATTGATCACAATAAAAAAAGTGCTATGCCATCAAAAGGGATATTCGGCATTGTAATAAGCATTTTCTTTTTAGGTCTTGTTTTATGGGGAGGATGGAATGTATACCAAGGGCTACTAAAGTCATTTAATGAAGGAAATATCGTAAGTAATAATTTGGTTAATCAATGCATGAAACAACTGCCAGTAGGCTCGAGTGTTTGCGACCAAGAGTTGAGACTTACGCTACAACGTTCATGTAATAATAGTTTTAGCAACTTTCTTATGATGAAAAAGCAGGACATTTGCGATGATGGTAAAGTGGATCATTATTATCAACTAAGAGCGGCTTATGATAAAGCCACAAGAAGAAGATAATGAAAAATCAGGATTGATATGGATGCAAAAGAGGGGGCTCATTATGACCTTATATTCACGTGATATTACCATCCTGATTATCTAATTATACCGGTAATTGAAGCAGCAAATAAAATTGTTGGATCATATTTGAATTATTTGTCATTTGAATATGATTTGGTATTAGCACGAATACGGTTTCATCATAAAACACTTGCCATGATTAATGATTCCTCACCCAAATTTAACCCAGTTATATTTGGAATGGCTAAGATTATCTAAGATATCGAACTAATAAAAGTGTATATACACATGCCAATCAAAATTAAGCTTTTATTAACACATTTGCATACAGATTTCCAAATGAGTTGACGAGCAAATACAAATAGTGCATGCAGGCATCGTATAGTGGTGACATTCAATCGGACCATTTGTGATTCATCTTTCTTCTTTCTTTAACCATCATAAATCGTAGTTTGTTTTGTGTGTACACAGAGCAAGATTATTACCTGGCTAATGCGTTATTATAAAATACCAGCAAGCAAAAGGATACATTCACGCCATAAGTCTGGAACAGATTTAAAGTAGACAAAAGCGTGAGAAGGGTCTTTTTAACAGCCATGGTATTAGAGGTCTTGTTGCTAATACTAGTACACGGCTGCGATTTTGTCCCCTTTGTTTGATTCCTTTGCTTGCTGGAACATTGTTGTGTGAATCTATTAACAGTTAGTTAGCGACTGATTACTTATGTATGGTAGAAAAATGTTGCGTGATAAATATTATAGAAAAAACTTATGTTTTCTCTCAATCTCTTGTGACTTTGCTGATATTGACACAAGTTGATCTCATAATTGTGCTATCGTATCATCTTTCATTTATCACGATCTCTCATTGACTGGTTCCGTTGCTCTAATTCTTCTCCTTTTTTTGAATGTCAGCACCCTGTCTTTCTAATTGATGAGCATTTAGAAATATCAGATAAGGTTCAATTTTACGAAATATCTCAAACTGGAATGGCCTGTGAAAAACCGAGTAATCAGCGAGACCAAGATCAGATATAGTCTTGGCACTAAACTGCCAGTGTCTAAGCTCAAAGTGTTCACTCACTGCTCTCTTCGACCATTAGTGAACACCTAAGCACTTGTCTATGAACTGACTAATCCTGCAATATTGATGATTTTTTCTACAAAGCCTGATCATGAAAAAGCTTTAATAGTAAACATGATTTCGTGCATAGGATATTAATAGTCAGTTATAACTTAACAGAGTATACATTTTGCCTTTGGCGATACTTATGCGACACGGAGAAGCTGAAAATAATGTTAATCGAATTTTGGTGGGCAGACATCTAGAATCCCACTTAACTTCATGTGGTAGACAGCAGGCTAGCGAAGCGGCTCGGTTAATTCAAGACATCCCAATTAAAAAGATATACGCTAGCCCAGTCATTCGAACTATAGAAACTGCTGAAATCGTTTCTAAGATCCTAGGGATTTCATACGACATCGATGAACGGCTTTATGAGATTGATCTTGGAAATTTGGTAGGAATGAACTATGAAGAAATAATTAGGAAACATGGGAATCTCTTCCTAAAATTTTATACAGAGGAGGAGCCGACCCTGGCCGAATACGGCGTAGAAAGTTTTTCATCAGTGAAGGAACGAATGACCAGCCTGCTAGAGGAGATCAGGGAAAATTATGCAAACGAAAATATTTTGATGGTTACTCACTTGGATCCAATTAAGGCTGCTATATCGGCATTGTTTCATTTAGATCCTGAAGCGTTATATCATATCAGGAATGCTTCCCTCACAATCTTAAAAAATGAAGGTAATTTGTATTCACTATTTGGGGTAAACGTGATGAACATTGATCGGTATTTGAACGATTAGATTATTTTTGGAAATTAATGAATCATATCCTGTGAGTCAAGTTAAATGTCTATCTTGACTGGAATCATATTATTAGATCCCAATAAAACCAATAGATTTGGTCTTTAATTTTCCTCTATTACGAATTATATTAGGTTGAAAGATTATTAATTAAAGTGGCCAAAATTACAAATTTTTTGGCGAAATATTCTTCTCAAGTTTGTCATTGTCAATAATAGTGCTGAATATTATTGTCGCAGTGTCGTTAATCCCTACCGTCTTTGGCCATTTTTCGCACCTTCCACACTATAATGGTGGTGGTTTGGGTACCGGGAACTATTACGTCTACCAGGCTATGGATCCAGAATACACGCCTACTAATCAGCCTGCTAAAATGAGTTTTAGCATACAGGATTATAATGGGAACGACGTTACTCGTCGCATTCTGACTATGGTCGAGATATATTCAGAAAGGACTGGTGAAGATTGCAGCTTATCCTTGGACCATAAGGACATTTGGTGACTTTGATCTCTATCATACATTCAAAGAGGTCGGAAACTATCAAATAGTCTTGAGCATATTCGACAGCCAAAATAAGGCTGCCCCCCCAGATCGGAAGCAGTAGTTCACCGAGAGAAATTTTAAGTAACTATGAAGATTGCAACTGCGATAGAGGTGTTTTCAATATATCGGTTACGAATTCGTTTGGAGATATCTTTGTCGCAGCGGTCTCTGTAGGAATATTGGGCATTATCATCGTATTCGGGTTCGTTTTGGGTTTGAGCTATCGGAATCAAAAAAGGAAAGCAGCTGTTTTAACAAAGGCTGATAATAAATTTGTACTAAAATATGCCATTATGCTTCTCGCCCAGGCTGTGTTAAGTTAAGGCGATAGAGCTAAAGCTGTGAATTCCTCTTCTGTTGTAAATGTTAGCTTTTCCAAGGAAGAGAACATCTATAGGACTAATCAATCATGTATGCTTTGTACTTATACCTTCTAGGCTTAAGTTTTAGAAATACGGCAAAAGCATTAGATCCATTTGTGGAAAAGAGAAGCCATGTTGCTGTATGGGATTGGGTACAATTATTTAATCCAAACAAATTCTATTTGAAACGAACAAGGGTTACTGCGTTTATAATCGACGAAACTGTGCTACAGATTACTTAATTATGCGTGGTTATGGGTTGCTGTGGAACCAGTACATAAGCAAATTCTTGGAGTTTACATCTCAAGACATAGGAATATGATCGTAGCTGAATCGTTCTTGCGAACGTTGATCAAGATTTATGGCAAACATACTTTATATTGGAAGATGGTATCTAGAGGCATGCATATCATTGGGACTAAAACATAGATTGCATTCATCATACGAAAAGAGTATAGTTGAAAAAACTGTAGAATATCTAAAGGATAGAACTGAAGCATTTAATGATTATTATTGATGTATGAGAGCTGGATTATGCAACCTTAGATATGTCCACAAATGGCTTACTCTGTTCATATTTTTGCACAATAGCTTTATAAAATCTGGCACTAATTTTGACGATCTAAGGACGTGGAAAAATCTCTGAGTTGACCGGGCCTGTTACTAGACCAACTGGAAAGATTCATTCGATGTCATGGGACTAGCCCTAGGATATCTCTTCGGAATCTTCCAAGTGCAGGATAACGTTCATAAAGCTTTGTTCTATTTATAGAGAGACCGTTCCGTCGTTCATCACGTGAAACGAAATTACTCTCCTGATGATATGTTGTGGCATCGACTTCGAGAACTAGCTTTGTACCTTTTTCAAACAGACGCTGTCCGAAATCTATGTCCTCGTACCCATAATTACCATTGAAAGTTTCATCCCACAGTCCAACATCAATAGCATCTTTACGCCAATATGCTACATTTCCTCCATGAAAACAATTGCTTGGGAAAGGGTGAATCTTTAGTTGTTCAAGTTCTGGAATTCTCTTGTCTTTACGAGAACCTATTAAATTATTCGAAACACTATGGATCTCTGGGAGTGATGATATCAAGGTGAAGTTGCGAGCAATGTCTGCAGGTTGTATATTACTAGCTTCCACAAATTTCTTAGGTCCAATCGTTGCAATTTTAGTTGATTTATGAAACCAGACCATGTGCGACTCTAGAAAGCTTGGAGGGCATATCATATCCGCATCAAGAGAGACAATAACATCATTCCTAGCTACATATATGCCAGCATTTCTAGAGCTTGCGGCCCCCCACCCATTGCTAGAAAGTGTTACCAACTTCATGTCTATTTCTCTTCCATACTGTTCAATGATGAATTTTGCATCGGCATGATTGGCATCAGCTGCTATAATAACCTCAATTCGATCTTTCGGGTAAGTTTGCTGAGTCAGACTTGTGACAGTCTTTGCAAGTATATCACGTCCAGCGTGAAAGGGAATAACTACGCTAAGAGATAACTCATGCTTACGTGGCTCTGTTTTCACCTTGTGTTCTATGTCCGTGTAGTCATTAAATAATCCCAATTATAGATATCCTTCCCCAATACAATTATTTCATTCGTTAACAAATCTATAAACATTATGTGCGTGTGTGTGATCCTAGACTATTGATAAGAATAAAAAATCCATGTGTCTGCATCAACGGCATAGTCCAATTGATAGGGTAGGATTCTACATATTACAAGGTCATGGTCCCAAATAAACAGCAAGAGTTCTGCAATTTGGTTCCCATTTGTAAATTTTCATAAGTCGTTAGTTTCATTTCCTAACAGAAGAACGCGTTATTTATAGGTCAGCAAAAGTACAATGAGACTTGAAATTTGAAATTCATGCGGTACGCCTAGGTACCATATCTTGTTCATGCTGAATTTTCATAGTGTTACCATGATACAAATAACCAACTTTTTCATAGAAAGGAATATTCTCATCTGAACAATCTAGTACTGTTCTTACGCATCGCATTAGCACTGATTGTTCAGTAGCGTACTTTATTAGCTTGAATCCAATGCCTCTCCTCTGATAACCAGCCCTAATAGCCACATCTTCTATGTGCCCTACTCGTCCTCCACCGAAGATGAACTTTGGTTCAACGAGAAGGGTTGTTGTTCCTATTACCAAGCTTTGCTCTGTGTCCTCTTGAACAACCGCAACATATATTTTGTGAAGCGGATTTGATTTTATCTCCTTCAATATCGCAGTAGCTGCTGATATAGTTAGACCTCCAACTGGAGCTAAATTCTCCAGCACCTCTAATAACCCACCATTTTCAATATCATTTTCTTCTATTTCACGTATTGAGTACTTTATCGAGGGCTCAGACATATCTAGCATCAACTTCAAAGCTACGGTTCATTGCTACATCAAAGTGACCTGGAACCCGTATATGAAGCAATCATTAAAAAAAGAGTTGCTGTTTAACAAGAACGAAAAACATCCTAGCTGGGAGAAGCGTCACCGAATATGTGATTCAAGTTTGTCGTGCGGAAGATAATATGATAATAAGGGAAAAGCATTTAAGTGAAAGTCTTATATTTAGAACCAAATGTTTTTTGTGGATTACATTATCAAATTGCTTTTTGCGAACTTTTCCAAAATGGAGAGTAGTAAATGACTACTCAACACCTCGCGGTTGTGACACTACACGATGCCGCTCCAGCCTTCTCAAAACGGATATTCGAATTTACTGATGCATTTGAGAATTTAGGAATAAATTTTAATGTTGCCACTGTCCCTTTTTTTCATCACACGGAAGACCTTTCTAGGTTCCCAGACTTCGTAGATAAACTCAAATCATATAAACGATGTGAGATAGTTTTACATGGTCTTTATCATGAAGATAGGGATGGTCAGATGGACGATTTTCATACGAAATCGATGGGAACTACAGAAGAAGAATTAAGGGTAGGTTTAGAGATATTTGAACAGGTAGGAATAAAGACTTCTGTTTTTATTCCTCCGCAATGGAAACTAAGCAGTGGCTCGATTGAGGTATTGGAGAATTTAGGATTTAGTTTAGCAGAAATGCAGGAGGAATTCTTCCTCCTTTCCCACAAGTCATACAGGAAAATAAAAGTTCCGAAGGTGTTAAGTTGGGACTTGACCGGACATCCCGATCAGAATGTTGTGAGGATAAGTACAGAGGAACATCGTTTCAAACTGTTAGATGACGCACAAGGACGGAAAATGATCAGAATAGCGCTGCATCCACGTGACCCGCACAAGGTATTCAATGAGCAAATAGATATGATGCGTGAATTAAAAGAACAAGGCTATACAATTCCTCTATATAAGGAACTTGTATCGGAATTGCAAGACGCCCCTTATTCGATTATCTGAATATCAAATTGTCTTGATAGCAAACGCTCATAACTTAACGTAATCTCTATAGCAAGGCACATCCTAGCATTCTTTTATTATATGAAGCAAATTTTTTACCTCTTAATATGATATAACAGTTTTGAAGACAATTTATTCTCAGTAGAATTGTTTGCTGCTAAATAATTTCGCAAATGATTAAGACCTCCATCCATCCATATAGTATGCACTTTCATAATGGTATTGTTGGGTCTCTATCTCATGATTCGAAGCTTTAACTCTAATTTTTGAATGTCAGGAATCTTTAAAAATGCGTATCACGAATAGATATTGAATCCGTTCTTAGAATCAATATCATTGTGGGAGCCACTGGCACATACCAAACTTGTCATGTTATCGGGCACCATTACGATATAATATATGGAAGCAGATGACAATTACGCTAGTCGCGAATTCGCTAGGGCAATTACAAGTCAATACCGAAGATTACTCTTCAAATTATTATGCAATAGTCAAGTTTTCCGTTAGATCAGATGTACCCCGAAAATAAGTCAAGTGTCACATTAAATGTCATTATTCCATTTCACTTCACTTACTACGAGATATGGATTAGACAATTCCTGGATTTCGTTAAATCTGATCTTGAAGACGATGATATAGAAAATCGAACTAATGCATTTGCATATACGGCAAATCAAGAAATCAAATCGGCAGTAGAACATGTGATAAGGTTTTTAAATATCAAAAAAGCAGAGTTGCAAATGGCGACATAACTGCTGCAACTTTACGTAATTATGTTAAAGCTATCAAATCATTTTGTATTGTATTCAAGCCATATGAAACATTTTGGAACGGCTCCATCATTATCTGACAAAACACATCTTCTCATATACACAAACCGCATAAAATATGTAACAATTTTGGTATTCGTACTTGTTTTAGCTTTTTATTGCTAGATGGAGTATGAAATCACTTTAATGGTTAATTTCATCAAATCTATTGACATATCAGAAGCCTGAAACAGAATTCCGAAAGCAGTCTAATAATTTAAATATTTATACAACAGCATAGGGTAGAATTTATCGACATCTTTGCAGGAAGAAAATAATGAAAGAGATGCTTTGCAACCAGCATTCCAAGCTTTAAATAGCAAAGACAATAAGAGTCGTTATTTTGACCTACATGATGATGCTCTTGTCACGCATGCGATTCCCGGTAATTTTCCAGCCAATAAGGAAGGCATGAAGAAGTACTATGGCGTACTATGGCGAGGTATGGCAAGCATTTCCTGATGCAATTTTTGGTTTTGATCATGTTATTGTTCAAGGAAGTGAAGCCGCATGTATGTTCTCAATGACTGGTACTCAGAAGAGCGCTTTGAGATAATCGCTAAGTGTAATGGCCATAGTAATGGTAATTTCATCAATAATCTTTATTTCATGCTTACTAAAATTATTGAGAAGGGTTGTTTCCATTTTTATAGTTTAAAATGGAAACTTCATTCTTCTATTTTGATGTTGCTTCAGATCGTGAAATGAATACAACAGGCATTCGGCACACTATAACGTTAGGTCATCAGACATTCGTAAGGCTGAAGAAGAAAGGCATGTTTGGAGAATCTTGCACAGATCTTGTGTCACGCCTTTTAGATCAACTTGAAAAGGTTAAGGACAGTCAAGGAGAGATTAAAATTGTATAATTCTGTTGATTTTCTGTCGAA
>JANWJI010000006.1 GCA_025449515.1 Nitrososphaeraceae archaeon
CTATGTATATACACACTAAATCTTCTGTCAGTTAACCATAGCCCTCCTACTGAACTCATAAGTAAAATCATCATGCGCCTGGCAGGATAGTACTATTTGGACTCGCATCTTTTCAGTTGATCTAGCCATTTAATACAGTTATCCGCTACACCTATACCAACTAGGATGAGATATTCTAATATTCCATAACTAATTTTAGTTTTCATTCGAATGAAATCTTCGTCCCTCTAAATTAGCATAGAATATACCGCCCATGAATTTGTTATTCATTCGCAGAACTTTTTATCGAACTATTTGATCTCTTCACGTGACAATCATAACTGATGGAATTGATCGAATAATGACATGTAGTACTTACAAATATCCTAATGCGTTTGACTAAAATGCGAGGACCCCAAGATTCACACAATATTGGCAGTAAGGCCGAGTTAATATCTATTGGATATGTGTATCGCTACACATTGAAGATAGCTTCAATAGATTCAAGCCCCCGATGAATTAAACTCACCGTATCACAAATGATTTAAATATAATACCATTCATAATGTACTTGATGAAAAAGGCGTTTTCAATTGCTTCAGCCATGGTATTTTTAGCATTGTTGTTAGCGACTGGGATTGGGCTGACCCATCCTGCCAATGCATGTCCAAATAATCCAAGTGGTCCTGCAGGTATGAATGGCAATCCGACTACACCAAGTAGTCCCAGTACTCAAATAGCACAACCGTCACAACCTTTGCAGTCTCAGTCAGTTTAGGTTAGGCAGCAAATTTCCTCCATTTTATTTTGTTCATGAGATACGAATAACCCACTTTTACGATCAGCTTTCCAATAAGATTTGCAACTTATGATGGTGAGGCGTAGCTGCCCAATCGAATCACATTAGTTAGCTGGAGGCATTGTTTTGGAATTAATCGACCATTATCTAGAGATTATAGTAACATACCTTTTCATACAATTGGTAAATATCGACTTTGCGAGTCGCTGCAAATTAAAGATAATACTCAGGCAGCAGAAATGTACAATTAAGAAGAACAATCTCAGATTAGTATTAAGGTCGAGGTCCTTTATGCAAGGGGTATAACACCTAGTTGAAGATAGGAATACCTCCTCAATCACTGCACGTACGTGTATTGATATACATGTTCAAAGCCTAGTATGGTCTGGACGACTTTAGACGAATCTCCAACTGTGCACCGTTCGTATTTTTTATGATTTGAAAGCTTGGGTGACCCTTTATATATCACCGACGCGTCTAATTGGTAGTGCCTCATGGATGGTAATGATTCAGATTTTGATACATTTGATGATATAGTGACCACGTCTTACAAAAAGGAATCACCCCCAGGAGGGGATCCTTCAGACGAAATTTCCTTTTTCGAATATTCTCAACATTATTGCATCTGCTATGTAGATATATCAGAATCTACAAAAATTACTGCCGCGATCAAAGATTCTCAAAAGATAAGAGACTATTATTCCACTTTTCTCAATTCGATGTCGGCTGTAATATCGGAATTCCACGGAAGGATCATCAAGAGTACTGGTGATGGTATCCTTTACTATTTCCCAAGTACTAGCAATGTGGAAAATAATTCTGCGTTCAGTGACGTCCTCGAGTGCGGCCTTACTATGATAGCAGTAAGATCTGTTATCAGCGCAAAACTAGCAGGAATCGTACCATCAGTGAGTTATAGAGTTAGTGCAGATTATGGCAGAGTAGAGATTGCCAGATCAGCAGGAAATCCTGAACGAGATGATCTATTCGGTTCTACGGTAAACCTGTGTACGAAGATAAATTCAAAAGCATCTCCAAATGAAATGGTTATAGGTGGGGATCTTTGCCAAGTCCTGAAGAATCCATCTTTTTCATCTCTGAATAGCAAATATAAATTCAAAGGAACAACCGAATATTGTCTTGACGTGAAACATCCGTATCCTGTGTATACCGTACTACGAAAGGAAAGGATAGACTCTGATGGCGTCATTCGCCGATATGATAAAATCTTCGATACTATGATTGTTAAGAAGCACCAGGTACAGGCTCCAGTTGGTAGTACAACTGATAGACGCCAACTAAATTCACACGGATATTTAGACCAACAGATACAAAGTAAGGACTCAGCCCATAACGTCTTGATAGTCGATGACGAACCTGATGTGCTGTTAACATATAGGTCCTTCTTGGAAGATGCTGGTTATAACGTTGAAGCATATTCCGATCCACAGGAATCATTAAAGAAGTTTGCGGAACACTCTTCTTCTTACTATGACTTGGTAATTCTTGATATAAGGATGCCTGGTGTAAATGGTCTACAATTATACAGTAGAATGAAAGCCATCGATGCCGATATAAAGATCATATTTCTCTCAGCTCTAGATGCAGCAGAAGAATTGTTGAGCATATTGCCCGGTGTAAAGAATAAGGATACATTTATTAGAAAACCAGTAGACCTAAGGATGTTCCTTAGTGCGGTGAAGACTATGCTGAATTAGGCCTTGCACATCTTCCTATGGCCTCGATATTTCCCGAGCATGTAGTACTGAGCCATTTCTTTTCGTGTTATCCAGAAATCCGCCGTGAAAATGGCTCGGCAGCTAGATTGTCTATTGGTGATATTGGTAATTATATATTGCAAGATAAAACACTTCTTCATTTTTCAATGTCAGTAAATTCGATTGTCTATGTGGCTCTAATGTTTTTTGGTCCTGAACATAAACTCGTCTGAACCAGGATATCAATTTCCCTTCTTTTACTGCAGTACCATATCAATCTTCGATTGGCATTTCCACAAGGTATGACCTCGTATCAAATATCATCTACGAATTCCAGATAAATCCTGATCCAAATATATCAATATTATGTAAAATGTATCCTAGTAAAAAATAAAGCCAGGTCTTGTATGAATTCTTTTCGTCATTAGCTATTCCTCCGAACTACCGTAAGCTAGTCATTAGAGTCAAATATTAAGATCACCTCTGGTAGGACTGGCTAAGTTCATAACTGGGATCATTGTATCTTGCGTAGAGGACAGAGAACATAGAAAATGATTGATGCTAATGGATACGCTGCCAAACAAATCAAACAACCTCTTACCCCGTATTCATTTAAAAGACGGAATCCACTCGATAATGATGTCTTAATCGACATTCAATACTGCGGTATTTGTCATTCTGATATCCATCAGGTTCGTAACGAGTGGGGGTCTTCCAATTTTCCGATGGTTCCGGGACATGAGATTGTGGGGAGTGTATCACAAGTTGGTTCCAATGTGGCTCGATTTAAAGTCGGCGACAGGGTTGCTGTGGGAAACTTTGTAGACTCTTGCGGGGAATGCAAACCCTGTGTTAACGGACTTGAACAATATTGCGTAAAGGGAGCAATCTGGACCTATAATGCAATCGAAAGGTGTAATGGAGAAAGTGTGCCGACCCAGGGGGGATACTCTGATAAAATAGTTGTGAAAGAAAAATATGTCCTTCATATCCCTGACAACCTTCCTCTGGCTCCATCCGCGCCACTCCTTTGTGCAGGCATCACACTTTACTCGCCTCTAACCCACTGGGAGGCAGGTCCAGGCAAGAAGGTGGCTATACTGGGGCTAGGAGGTATAGGTCATATCGGAGTGAAAATAGCACACGCACTTGGGGCCGAAGTCACTGTATTAAGCCATTCACTGAATAAACAAGATGAGGCAATACGAATGAGAGCCGATAGTTTTTATGCAACATCAGATCCAAGTACATTCAAAAAGCTTAGGGGATATTTTGACTTAATAATTAATACGGTCTCAGTACAGATTGATTTGAATAAGTATTTGAAACTGTTAAACTTGGACGGCACAATGGTCATAGTTGGACTTCCAGAAAAGGAAATGCAGTTTAATGCTTTTTCTCTTACTAATGCACGTCGTAGTATCGCAGGTTCCGTCATAGGCGGCATCAAAGAAACCCAAGAGATGCTTAATTTCTGTAGCGATCGCAATATTACTTGCGACGTCGAACTTATCCCAATTCAACAGGTGAACGAAGCCTATGAGCGGGTTGTAAGCAGCGATGTTCGATATAGATTTGTCATAGACATCTTGAACTCACTTGCGTCCAAGACCTGATACATGAATAGGTCAACAGGAATGAAGTAGATGATGATAGACAAATTGTAGATATTTATATGGAGGAAAGGGCTAATTATGAATTTACAAGTTGTATCGATTTACTTCATTATTCGATATTCAATACACTCTTGTATATACCTAAGCATAGAGATCAACCGTACAACGAAGGGGACGTGACTAATGTACAGAAAGTTTCCACCTGGGACAACAACAAAAGTGAAACAAACAAATTGATAAGTGACTATCTTAAAATGATATATCTTGTTCTAAACAATTTTAATATGATAGTTTATACTCACTATGTCTACCGTTTGAATATCGCTAAAGCATAATTAAGGGATCAAATATAATGTCATTAGATTGACAAGAATTTTTGTGCATCGAAAAAGCTTTTGAGTTCTTTTGAGATCTGATCTTAGAATATTCCTAAAATTTCAAAGTCAAGAAGGTTTAGTTTCTTTTCACTAAACATAGCAAGTACACCTATTGTATCATAATTGTAGATTAGTGGGTATCCCGCAAATGATTTCAAGTTCTCTTTTTTGCCCAATCATGATATTTTATTCTTGGATCGTTTACGACGTCATTTGTAATTACAAGCTTTTTGTTCTTAACTATAGGCCCAATCTTGACAGAATTTACTGATACTTTGGAAAATTCTCCGGTAATATTCTTGTATTTCCCATTCTTGTATTTCCCGGCACTAAATCTGAGGATCAAAAACTTTCTTTTACCAACAACAAGCCAGATTCTTGCAAATTTTGCATCGAAGTGTTTTACAACACTTTCTACGGTCAGTTGAAGTTTATCGTTCAGATTGTTGTATTTCTAAACTGAGTTCAAAATTCTGTACACCCGAGATTTCCTCTCAATCATATCGTGTTCATCAAATATTGCGTATGGAGATGCCTTCAAAGCCTTTGACTCAAATGACCGATAGTCTAGTATCAAATCTGCGAATCTATGTAAAAAATTGTTAATCGCTAGCTCGTATTGTTCAGCGGATTCAAAAACAAAATGCGATACCCAATCAAATTCTCCTCCACTTAATTTAGCCGAGTAAATGCAGAATGGGGCCTCCTCCACGTATTTAGATAGTCTCTCTATCAGAACGGACGAATTACTTGGATACTCGAATTTAAGGATGATGGTGCGGTTTAGTTTTTCAGATACGAGACTAGGGTTAAGTATGGCCGAGTATCCTAGAACTATATTGTCACGTTCCATTCGCTGGAGTCTGTAGCTTATTGATCTTTCCGTTATTTCATGTCCAATACTTCGGACTTCTTTTTGGATTTCGCTCGACGAGACGCGGGCATTCCTTCCAAGACAAAAAAAGGATCAGTTTGTCAATATCATCTAACAAGAGTATACGTACTGGTACCATTTAGCATTATTATTATCTTTATTCTACCAATTTGCAAGATCATGGCTTTTTTATCTGCACTGAGAAATTTTCTAAGGGATTACATAGTTTTAGTTGGGTTCAGTTTCCTTATCAAATCGAGGCACCTAGTATCCAGACCTGACGACGCGAGCATACAATAAGAAGAGAAAGATTTGAGCAGTTATTGAAATTTCCATTATTCATTCTTATTATGTACTATATCATGTTCTAATATTGAATTATTGAGTTACAGGAATATTGTATTCGTACTTTATGGCCTGCGTTAAATCTGTCTTATCATTATCTAGCGTTGTATTCTCCAAAACCATTTTATAGTTACCTGAATGGGAGATTATCTGGCCGTTAACGATTGTCTGGCTACCAGGATCGGAAATCCAAGTATTTGTCAAATCGTCAAAGTTTCCTCCAACGGTATGCAATGAAGGTGAAGTAACGCTGCTACCGGCTTGCCGAAAATTAATATTGTCGATACTACATGGTATCGTTAAATATTAGTTTCACGCTCAATAATATGGGTATGTTACTGCAGCAATAAATTACTACTAACTACAATATATTGAAACTAGCAAACAGAGAATAAAAAGAGAATGGCTAGCCAAATCCCCAGTGCAACGATACAATGAACGAAGGGAAGATTGGATGAGCCATGAACTAAGCACCTACAGGTTAAGAGGTGAGACAGTACCATGAGGTCGTAATATTCAAACTGGCTGCGATCCTAAATGTCGATACTCTATAGAAACTGGTGGTATAACAAACGATGAGATCATAGCTTGGATAGAGGGATTATATGTATAGTTTGGCGAGGAGGGCTTGCTTGCTTAGGCCCTCCTCGCCAAACTAGCGGAAAGATGAATGATGATCATCTGATAAATAGTAACATAGATAAAACATTTGATTTCTAGTATCTGCGGTAAATATTACCGCAAACGATAATAAGAAACTTCAAGAGGATTAATCTAATCTAATAAGATAACTTTAACACGCTTACCTATCCAGTCCTTAGGAAAACACATCTTACCCCATGTTCTTCTATGGTCTGTTTCTGTTACTTCTCCCCATATTTCCTTTATTATCTTTATGATCCTTCGTTGCGTCATTAAAATTCTTCCCTTGCCTTTTGTATAGCCATTCTGTTTAGTATGTTATTGTATTCTACAACTGCTTGCCAGATATATTCACGATTTTTAGAATGTGCAAAAATAATATTCAAAATATACTCTGCTTGTTCCGTCATGAGTCGATTAAGATCCATGTCTACCATTACTCAGTTTTACACCTCTCACATAGATCACCAGTGTTGTTGATTAGGCTATACTCCATATTATTAGCCAGTCCATTTCGAATATACACGTCACATTTATCACATGTGATGGTATAATAATATTGTCTATAAATGAGATTGTCAGGCTCTACCGTCGTTATCTCGTGACCGGTACACATCTTCAATCATTCTTCTGCTTTCACATTTCCAATGATAATTTCCTCAGATATTCTATCTGCTAACTCGGTATTTCCTTTTTTCCTGAGTATTCTAATTACGGTACCAATAGATGGTATTGGTGGAATCTTAGTAGTCATCTTCACTAGTTCCCTCAAATGCTGCTTGTTCGGCTAGTGTCAATTCATTTTCTTGATCCTGTTGTTCTGGTTCTCCAACAAATCGACAACGAGCACAAGTGTCATCTTCTGATTCTACAGCATCAACTAACTGGTGACAGACTCGACAACGATCGTATATCATTGCCCTATCTCTACCAATTTCAGATGAGTTCCTAAACCAGTTCTTTCTAGGTACTTCCCATATGGTCTTAATAGATTCTAGTTCTTTCCTATCGACATAACCTCACTCCGTTTCTAGTCCTACAACTAGCCCAAAGATATAATCAGAATCGTCCTTCTCTATTTCGGTGATAAACCAATACCAGCCGTTAAAAAGACCCATACATTTTCAAAATTGGTATAGGTTTGTCGCTCGTATCACACACTCAACGGTTTTGGTCCTCATTACTCTACTCACTCCACCTTTGGGATTTCGTAACCAATCTTGAACGGTATGTATCTGATTATCTTGTGTCACTTGGTTTCGTTTGGTCGTTCAACTATAGCGTTTACTGCAACCTTTGCCTGCCAGTCACATATGCAGTGTAACCTAACAATAACTTAAACCTTCAACTTTTTTACGACGTTCAACCGTCATCTTAGTGTGTTAGCAAGTTCCTCACTATAAGGTACGAGTACCGGTCTTTCTTTTTTTGCTACTTCTTCAGGATCTGACCAGGCTACGATTCCACCACAATGAAAGCAATTATAGATTATTCTAGTAGCACTAACTCAAACCGGTACTAACTATTTAGTTGAAAACCCGCTACAGTTACATTCTAAACTATCGAATTTGGTCGTATAGTATTCTTATCTAACGTTACTAAATAAAACTATTGTCAGATTTCATGCATAACATTAAATCTAAAATTGTTCTACGAGCAAATCCTAAAACATTTGAATGGGAAGGTCTTGAAGAGTGGAACACTAGGATTAATGAGGCATTAGAAGGTTTAGATGGTATATCAGTTTACCCGATAGGTATGGATGGAGTTCTAATTACATACAAAGATATTGATAATTCTGACGATAAATATTATCAGGGCTTTCCTAGTTAAGTTTGTCTATTTGTCTGTACAGTTTGCATGAATAACAATCTACCTCTACAGTTAGGATGTGATAAAACACATATGTTTAATTGTGCTTCTTGTATCTCGTATATAGTGCCTTCATACTCCTGACAGATAGGAAATCCTCCGGTTTCTATTGTCCATACTAGACCAAAGCTAACGTTAATTGATATGCCAATAGTTGAGAGTCTAGCGAGGCATGGTATACTATCTTTTGTTGATGTGATGGTATCATGCTCTTTTCTTTATTCACAGTTGCCGTAATTAGTGCCACAGAAGTGAGGTTAATAGCAATAGGTTTTGCGATATGTTGAGAAGTTATATAGTATCTTGGTATTCAAATCGAAGATAGAAGTTCTGGCTCTAACCCAAAACAGGTTTTCATACTTTTGTGTCAAGCCCTTTATAGTCATTATGTCCTGCTCAGTGATTGAGAAGCGCCGAGTTTAGATCATTCAGTTCGCGTAGAATACTTCGTCAACTACATGTTTATTCGCACAGGTGGGTAAACACGGAATGCAGAGCTCAACTGGGAGAATTTTTTAAAGGATTCAAATGCATGAG
>JANWJI010000007.1 GCA_025449515.1 Nitrososphaeraceae archaeon
GATGACCACGAAATTCTCAAAAAACGCCAGCCGTTTCCACGATTGGTTCAAATCTCGGAAATCGTGGATGCATTGCTTTATTTGCAATCAGCACGTATGGTGAACGGCGAAAACATCCGCATTGATGGAGGAGCCCATGCAGGCGCCAAGTGGTAATCAACGGATTACCACACCGAGTTTGCGTGTTCGTGAGCTAGGGCTGGCTTTACCAACGCCTCCGGCACCGCTGGATGACTATGTTGAGTCCTCGGATGCCGGGAATTTGCTTTTCCCAAATCAATATATGAGGTGCATCTAACTTTGCCTCCTATGAATAGACCATCTTGTGAGAGTGAGATTTATAGCAGCCCTTATCTTTGGGCTAGGCTAGATAAATTCAACAGATAGCAGTCACATAGAGTACAAAGTCCTCATCTGATTCGTCAGTATCAATAGTTGCGAAGCAGTTTCTACACTCAATATCATCTTTTTGCCTGGTCCTCTTAGCATGACAATGACTTATAAGATTTAATAATGTAATAGATATAGAACAATATAAGAAACATATCTCTCGGTAGTCTCTAAATAGATATACGGATATCATTTTATGATTCCTACTATCAAACTAGATAAGGATAAAGGCGAGCAATACGTCATGTCATTAAAATCTAGTAGGGAATCTCCAGACTTTATTTCTATCCCTCACATTATATAGGAAAACGTCTTCTTACTTGTTTGTTCCGCTATTCCACATAATGTTGGTGAACAAGCTGGTCATAGAACCTAACTGACTTGATGTTGACAAACTCTAGCATTCCAAACCTCGATAGCTCTCTTCCAAATCCACTCTTCTTCACACCACCAAAAGGTACTCTTGGATCAGAGGCAACCATATTATTTACAGTCACTATACCAGACTTGACCATTCTGGACAATTTCTCTGCTTTATCAAGGTCTTGCGTCCATATGCTTGCTCCAAGACCATACTGAGAATTGTTTGCAAGTTTTACTGCTTCTATCTCGTCATCAGCAATTATTATTGGTGCAGCTGGGCCAAAGACTTCTTCTTGGGCTACGCGCATATTTTGGGAAACATTCTTCAGAATTGTAGGCTTATAAAAATATCCTTTGCTTCCTATCTGTTCACCTCCTGTCAGTATTTCGGCACCCGCTTTAACCGAATCTTTAACCTGAGAATCTATGGTCTTTAATCCTGCAGCGTTTACAATGGGTCCTAAATCTGTATCTTCTGATAGAGGATCGCCTACCTTAAGTTTCTCGGTTTTTTGAACAAACTTTTCAGTAAATTCGTTCGCAATATCCCTTACCACGACAAATCGTTTAGATGCTATACAACTCTGACCATTATTAACGAACCTACCTTTGACAGCCCCACTTGATGCTTTTTCAATGTCAGCATCCTTGCATACAATGAACGGATCACTTCCACCTAATTCAAGTACACATTTTTTTATTTGCGACGTTGCTCTTTGAGCAACCTTGCTTCCTGCAGAAACACTTCCTGTAAAAGTCACAGCATTAACATCTTCTGAGTCTATAATTACATCTGCCATACTGGAATCCACAACCAGTGTTTGAAAAACTCCTTCAGGTACTCCACTCCTGCTAAAAGCCTTTTCAATTTCTATTCCGCATCCCATAGTCGCACTTGCCGGTTTTAGTACTATGGTGTTACCAGCCATCAGCGAAGGAGCTCCAAATCTTAATGCTTGCCAATAAGGAAAATTCCAAGGCATTATACTTCCTATTACTCCTAATGGCTCAAATGTTACAACGCTTTTTCTAGCATCCGAGTTAATTACTTCATCATTTATAAAGATCTTCCCGTTATCTGCAAAATAATCCATTACCCATGCACATTTCTCGACTTCAGCCCTTGCTTCTTTTATAGGCCTTCCCATTTCTTTTGTCATCATCCTTGCAAGCTCTTCCTTGTTTTTTCTAAATTCCTGAGCAAAGTCATGAATATGATCAGCTCTTTTCTGTACATCTGTTTTCCACTCAGTAAAGGCCTGCTGAGCTTTCTTTGTTTTTTCATTTATCTGCTCTTTAGTCATTATCTCGTATGTGTCAATGACTTCTTCTGTTGCAGGATTTATTGTAGAAAATTCTCTTGTCATTGTTGAATTCGCTCCTTTAAGGATTAATTATACCTCTACCTAGTATTTTGCCATCTTTTAGCATTGTTAATGCTTCTGTAGCTTGATCAAGTTTGAATCGATTTGAAACAACTGGTTTGATTACTCCTCTTTCAGCTAACGAAACCAACTCTATCAAATCAGTTAAAGTTCCAGTATATGATCCAATTAACCTGTATGCTCTTGTTGGCATGGTGACTAGACTTAATTTCAGTTCACCACCAAAGAGCCCTACTAATACTAGCCTTGCCCTTCTTCTAAGTAAGTGCATATCAGTTTCTACAGTTTTAGAAGCATTAACAAAATCAATTACTGCATCTGCACCCAATTTGTCAGTCAACTCTGCGATGGCTTTTATAGGATCCTCTCTCTTTGAATTTATAGTAATATTAGCACCATTCTTTTTTGCAACATCTAATTTCTGATCATCTAAATCTATTGCGATCATATTGGCGCCTGTAACTGCTTTGACAAGTTGTATGGCCATCAAGCCTAAACCACCTGTACCCACAATCACAACGTTATCATCTGGCTTCAGTTGGGCATTTTTTACTGCACCATATGCTGTAAGTCCCGCACACGATAATGGTGCGGTTGTATCCGTATCCATGTCGTTCCCGATTTTCACCAGGTATCTATAACTTGGTACCAATATGTATTCTGCATAACCTCCGTCCACATAGACACCTAATGATCTAGGTTTGTCACACAGATTCTCCTCGCCCATCCGACAAGCAGGACAAACTCCATCGCCTATCCACGGATACACTAGTACCTTGTCATTCTTGTTAAATCCTTCAGATTCTTCACCCAGACTATCTACGACGCCAGCAATTTCGTGCCCAGGAGTGAGAGGATATTTCACACCCCTATCGGTAGTTTTTAATTGCTGTCCGTCTATACCTTCGTAATAACCTTCCCATACATGGACATCGCTATGACATACACCTACGGATTGAATCTTAATTAGAATCTGTGAACCTCTTGGTGTTGGGGTTTGAAGGTCTTGTATTTGCAAGGGTTCGTTTAATTTAACAATTCTTGCAGCTTGCATATGTATTCATTTAATGGTATCATACTATTTACGCAATTCCAATTACAAAATGTACTCTATGCGCCTTCCTTATTAACGTCTACTGATTAAAACACTATCAAGTCAAATTCTTATCTTATGATAGTAAGCACTAGAGATGATCATGCTTGTATGCTTGAGAAATCATATCTCATATAATGTTATCAAGTAACACATGAGCTAACTAAATTTTGATATCTTTTAGTACTTGGCCGGTCTTTAATTCTCCGTCCTTAATTGAAGCCTTTATGGTATCTAGCGAAAAATCTGCATTCTCATACAGAGCTGGAGAACGTTCGCTCCTAGTTATATAGTAGACATCTTTAATTTCTGCTCCATGTTCTTCTGATACTTTCTTATATCTCGCACGAAGCTTTTCAAACTTATCCTTTTCGTCTTTCTTCTCTGAACTAAATTGATCTTCTAGCATTTTATAAAGATCATCAATAAGTCTAAGATAGTGAGTAATTGCCCTGGACATCTGTATATTGTGTAAGGTTTTATCACTGAACATAATGTCTCTGGCTCTATGCTGTACCTCCAACAAGTTATCTGGCAGCGTATCACATTTTTTAGGATAATTTTCAACCAGAAAAATTCGTTTGTCTTTGACTGGTGACGCTTCTATGACCTCTCTTAATGGAGTATTGCTTAGCAAACTACCATCCCATGCATATATTCCTTTTTCTACTTCTACCCATCGAAAATAGTACGAGGGATATCCGGTTGTAGCTAGTATGTGTCTTGAAGTTATTCGCTGTTTGCTACTATCAAATATTAGTGGTTCAGCAGTCAAGACATTAACCGCGGTTATAATTAAACGAGCGTTAGGATCGCCATTTGGTCGTAGCTTGTTATAATCAATATACTTTTCAGCCGTCTTAACTAAAGGCGAGTGATCATACAGATATGTCCACTTATTCGGTGTGATATACTGAGGATCCGTAAATGCGAATTCAGGCCTCCATCTTGGTACAAAGACCTTTTTATTTCCAAGAAATGCTGCACTATAAAATGACATTAGTGATTTAACTTGTGAAATACGTGTTATCGCCGAGGGGTCTGTGACTAATACTGGTATAGGATATTCAACTAACGATTCTATGGAAGTAGGTTTTAAGTTTGTATTAATAGTTTCAGCTAGTTCCAACCAATATTGTTCTAATTGCTTTTCAGGATGTTCTTTTGCGTTACTGCCTGCAATAATAGAGGCATTTAGTCCACCAATTGATGTACCTGCAATGATATCGATTTTGATATTGCTATTTGCAAGTGCCTTGAAAACTCCACACCCAAAGGCACCCAAAGAACCTCCCCCTTGGAGTATTAAAACATTCTCAATGGTATTAGGCATATTGGAATATTCTACCCCTGTGAAATGTCATTTCATGCCCCATATCACTGTAGGTGTTGATTGTGAATTAATTGACCGCGTTTTGATCGAAATGATTTGTAGATTTATACTACAAGATGGATAGATAGTTTCTGTCATACCTAGAAGAATAATTCACATTTACCTATAAAGATCATGATGGCGTTTTGGATAATTTAGGTGATATATCGAATTTTATAATTGGATAATTTTGTAACCTACCTACCTAATCTATATACGAAATTTGTGATATTGGTGCATTGAGAGAATACCTTGCAAAGAAAAATCTCCTTCCTAGTTTCGATTTATGTTCTAATGCTGTAAGCACAACTTGGTTTAGGTAAAACGAGAATATATGGTATACAAACCTCATTACTAATGCAATATGACCTGGTATAATTCATAACTACATTTTACCATAATCCCATGTAGAGAAGAATTTCGGACTAATTTCAATAAGTACGTTATCTCCATTTTTTGAACCCTCTGATATCATTTTTGCTATCGGGTGATCAAGTGTACCAAGGTATTTCATACTAATTCTATCTCCTTGTGGAACTGTTCTATCTGGATCTTCCACTAATGTTGCAATACCTTTACCTTTGACTCCCTTATACGGAGGATTCTCATCATCCATGGAAAAATAAACAACCGGTTTATTTCGGAGATTCTGAGTTTTCCTGGCTAATTTAGATGTGGTTATCAGGAGTTTTTCTCCATCTTTATCATAGTAAAACCAGACTGGTTGGATATTAGGCTCGCCTTGATCGTCTGTGGTAGCCAGCTGCAAATTTAATTTACTATCAAGAAATTTCTCAATCTCTTCCCTGGTCATACCAGGAACTTCTGAAGTGGCATTAACAATTTTCATAATCATTCAAAGCCAGACCGACAAAAAAGGGTTTCTTCCCACAAGTCTATATTTATTCTGTGATTTGGATTTTCTTGATTCAAAAATCTGATAGAGCAGTTTGTTTTGTCATATTTGTGGCATTTGTTGCCATACTCTGTGTTCCTTGAGGTTGCATTAATGTCTTTATCTGCTGCTGTGCGTTAGCCAAACCAGAATGTGCAGTTGCTGCAAGAGTTGCTACTGACATTATTGTACCTAAGCTTAAGACA
>JANWJI010000008.1 GCA_025449515.1 Nitrososphaeraceae archaeon
CCTGATTCTTTTAGGTCTGTACTTTTGAATCCATTTCCAGATGGATACATGACTCCTTTTGACGAATCGAGATAATGCCTTCGAAGTATTCCTATATGATAAACCTAGAAAGTATAAGTACAATCCGTAGCCAACATACTTTGAAGATGTCCTATTTCTTTTAATAACCATATTAAAGAGATAGGACATCTTCAGCTATAGGATTTTCTTTAAGTTAACACAGCCCTCTAGTGCATACTTAACCTTTTATACTTCTCCCTATCCCTGAACCAAATATACACAGGAACCAATGAATGCTTAAACGGGACAACACTCTGATCTCTTCTATTAAAACCTACCATCACTATCCTGTTGACAAGATTCTCCCTTAGCTCCGTTAGCAATTCGGATTCCTTTAATGGTCCAAATACCTGAAAAAAGTATTCCTGCCTATGGAATGAAACATGCCGCGCAAAGGAATCAGTTAAGACAGTTGGATCGTTCCAGATTTGAGGCTTGGAAACGTGTTGTTCCTGTACTATCTGTAATTCCCTTCTGATATATTTACTCTTGATAAATTCTGCATCGAATCTTGCTTTTGAATTGTTATAATATTCAATTTCTTTAATAATGTTTGCTACGGTACGCTCAACCAGATCGAATGCCTCATTTACTTCCGTTTCAGTCTTAACTTTGTGATCCTTACCATAGACGTACAGTAGACACATCAACTCATTTTCTTTAATGTAGGGAAAATCCTGGTCTCCAGTTATAAAATCCCTAATTCGAAAAGAAATATCTTCTGGAAGGATCATATTCATGTAGGAATCGCTTACAATGCTCATATGCAATAATGCAATTCACAATACTAGCACGTTTATAGATTATGGATGCATCACTTGAGTCTGAAAAATACATATGGTAACCTTAGATCCCATTAGAACTATCTATCTGATCGTTCACGGCCAGAAGCGACTGGAAGATAAAGTTAGAGAAAAACTGGTATTCAACGGTTTCAAATCAGAACGTATGCAAGTAGCTAGTCTGGACAAAGCTGGAGAACCTGGACATTATGTAGCCATGGTTTGGCCCCTATGTCTCCACGTGAGATAATAGTTAGCGAAATAATGGGTAAACATGATGGGAAAAATCAATCTGGAATGGGAGCTTGGACCTCAATAGAAAGAAACGACATCCAAAAGATATTACTATGAAATTTGCAAACTAGGCTTCTTCTTGTGTCTACTCAGTGACCGGTAACTCGATATTCTTGTATACTGAATCGCCTTGTAGAAAACATCAATATTATGAGATTAGTCAATCTGTGCATGTTGTAGGTTATGCATCTGAATGACAATTCCCTGTTCTGTGTTCTAGTCAATCTAGACATAATATGCTCTCCAAACAGTCGTTTTATGACAGACATTATGGTCTCATCCTTGTTTTGTTGATTGTACAACATTTTGAAGTAACCACGCTTCATCTGTTTCCGATGTTTATCATGTGTTCTCCATATTGGCACATGTTCATATCTTGCAGCTATCACACTGAATGCATGTAATTCCTCTCTTACCAAAAGATGATTAACTTCACTATCATATCCCCTGTCACCTGTAACTACAGATAATGGAAGTATATCTGACGTCCTTGTTATAATTGGCTTGAAATCTACATTATCATGTCTTGGAGGAGCTCGTCTTATGTTAATTGTACATATGATTTGTTGTAATACATCGGCTCCAATGGATAATTTCGCATATTTTCTTCTCTTCTCAATTCTGTTCGATCAGTATAGTACTGTGAAGCATGAGTCATCTCGAATCCTGTCGAATCTATCTATTCCTGCAAAGATATGCTTGGTACCGCTAATCACAATGAAGGACGAAATTATCTTCTCAGGTAATGAATTGTTGATTCTATCTGTAAACTTCTGCAATGTTGTAAAATGTGGAATTCGTGATAATCCTAAAAATAACCTAAGGTAATGAGCTTCGATTAACTACTCGACAAACATCCTAGAACTCTTACCTTCGTACTGTCTTATCGTGAGCAATATCAAATGCTGCCACATCGTAAAGACATGGTTGCTCTTTCTGTGAAGAAACAAGGGTATCCTTGAATTTCTTAGAACACGGTACATGGTATTTGCTAACCTAACATATCTTGATTCTTTCAACATCCATATTGGATTATGCTCCTACAAAGCTCTGACGGTGTTCAATACATGGTTTCTACAGAGCCACACTGAATTAAGATTCTTATATAGGCTAAAGCATCAAAATTCTGGTTAGTAACTTGATATGAGCAAGATTAGTATGCCAGCCAAGATTTTCGGGACAGTACTTTCCCACGGTATAAGAGGCAGGATGCTTTCGAAAGGCGAACTACAAGCTCTTGCGGAATCTCGTGATATGGACGAGTTAGTTACCAGATTAAAGAACACTGTTTACTTGGACGCATTTGCAAAATTGGTCAAGCCATATACTGCGGAAAAGATCGAAGGAGCACTCAGAGAGTATTTGGTAAACACCCATGCCAAAATGGTTAATATTACTGGTGGTTCAGGAATTCTAAATGCCTATTTTGTCAAATATGTTATTTGGAATTTAAAAATAGTTTTGAAGGGAAAGGCTCTGGGGAAATCCTACGAGGAATTATTACCTAAGGTAAACCTTCGAGCTGAAGAGCTCGTCGGGAGAAGGGATATTATTGTGAAGGCTTTGGTTGCAAAGAATCTGGATGAGGCAATAGCTGCTACCGCAGGCAGCGAATTCCATGAAGACGCGTCTAAAGCTGCAGTAGCGTATAAAGAAAAAGGCGATTTGAGATTGTTTGATACTTATCTGGATCATGTCTTTTACCACGACTTGGGCAGGGCAATGAATGCAGAATCGCAGTCTATAGATGCAAAAAAAATTGCCTCAGTTGATATAGATTCTTATAATATACTTGCAATCCTAAGAGGCAAGTTTTGGGGTCTGAGTTCAGCAGCAATAAGCGAATTGATAGTGACTACAACACCGAAAGTCCCAAAAGATCTCCTTCAGAAGATGATAAACATCGAAAAGATTACTGAGGCTGCAGGAGAACTTGCCAATACCGTTTATAAAGATATCATCCCACAAAATGCTGCAGATGATATCGAATTTATTTTGCAGCTCGAAACAAATTTCGAAGCTCTGGGTGTTCGTAGGGTATTAGGAGCATTTCGCTCGATGTTTAGTGTCGGTATTATGGTTGCTGCTATAAAGCTAATGATAATCGAGGTTAGAAATTTATCTGCCATAGCAGCGGGGATCGAGCAGATGGTACCTCCTGAAACCATTCTTGCTAGACTGATAAAACCGGAATAGCAGATTTAGCTTTTTCTTGGAGCTCTCTGCTGTACAAGTCTTGGTGCGACTGCTAAACCCAGCTTCCAATGATGTATAGTCTAATATAAAATGAAATTTTTATATTGATTTGCCATATTAATCGCCTTACATTGAAATGACTTGAAGGTTTAGTTTCATTCATTAGAATTACTCTATCGTGAATCTATCTAGATCAGATAGTCTGTTCGTATTGGGTCAGGAACCTAATAATATGGTCTCGTCTCATATCACTCATATCACCCTATCTAAATGGAAGACCTCGCGTATACTGGTATTCCTTCTACCTGCATGTTATAGGAATGGCTAGTGGGCTGAAGATCACTAGCCCTATTAATTTCTTCTCACACTTGTAATTGCCGATATACTAACTATTTGCCTTACAATTTTTTCGAACGTAGAATATTAACCAGTAGGATACCCGAGACCAGTTATCAGCAGCTTCTGAAATTCCCACCGTCAAACTGTCATAATTCCAACCATGATGTGATTAATTCCTGCCCCGGTCGTAAACTCCCACATCATCATCGATCATTATCTTGTTGCGACATAGGAGAACACGAATTGCTGACTCACAAATGTCATTCACTTAGTCATCGACTACAACCTAATTTCTACTAACGAAAAATCGAGCTATACCTATCAACGATAAGGAATGTATGTTTATGATATCTACCTTTACCAGACCAGGATTTTCAAGCGTTGTCCATTAGAAAAATACTTTGTACCTAATTTACGCGTAACATAAAAAATGTGAAATGATTTTTAGTTTCCGTAACTGTTATTTACCTATTTTTTAGTCATTCGGAGCACGTCTACTTGGCCACTGTGAAGCCAATCTTTCAACTCTTCATGACTGGGCTTCGCATCGTGCTTTCCAGCCAAATGGAGATGTAGGAGAACATAGTTAACTTGATTTAGCAACGGCTTGTTCTGTTCATCGCCTTTTCGGGTCTTAGTCCTGAGATCGTCTGGCACCGTGGCCCACCAGTCATTAAAACTCCTTTTGCCAACATTTTTTGGTTGCTGACCGAATCCTTTTGGTAATGTCATAGTAAGCCAATATTAAAATGCGATGCTTTTAAGCGTTTGTGTTATCTATTGTTCCATTCATTTATTAAATGAATGACTTAATGAAGATATTTCTGGAGACTTCAACAGTTTAATTTTAGTACCTGTCATAAATTTCAAGAATCTTTAATCGGAATAGAGTAGGACTGTCAACCCTCATTCTCGATTCACAACGAATGCAATTTGGGGCTTTCTGGGATAGACCGTACCCAAATGTGACGCCTAATCCGCTAATTGATTATTTTTCTTACATCGCTATCTTACAAACCTATGGTATCGTTTATTTGCCCAACCTATTAAGAATCGAAAAAATAGTTGATCACAATAAAAATTTCGATTATGGTGCTTATTGGATCTGGTTTGATATTCAATATGCTGCGCAGCATTTCACATATCTATCGCATTCTTATTATGAGACATTAGCCGTTTAGAAATTTTGAACCCGAAACCCATGGTAGCAAGAAAGACTAACATACCTATTATCATAGTCGCTACAATATTTGCCTTTACTATGTAATGAAGTAGCAGCGTTAGAACTATGGCAGGAACTGTAATAATAATTGCAAGGACCGTGGACAATGCCAATAGTTTTGCTGTACTCATTTTTACAGATTTAGAGCCATCATTCAAGATTGATACCATTCCCTTTTATGGACTTCAAAAATAGGTGGCGTAGATTCTTGTAGTATAGAAGAACCAAGTTGACTGGAGGAGTCCTAGAGTTTTATGCTACGCCTAACTTGTCCATTGTGTCCCGCTGTCGTAGGATTTTTTCGCTATAGTAATTCACTAATTTTACATACCTTAACCTATCTCCCATCGTCTTAGTTCGTTCCAATTTTTGTGTGTGTGAACGAAGTATACTCAAGTCACACATACAAAAGCCAGTAATAGGTCGATACTTCGTTCTAGATATTTGATGTTTCTTGCGATCAGCATAAACAATAGCAAATCTGGTTAAGAGCACAGTCATCAAAATACCACCGATAACCCAATAAAGGTATGGAAAAACGGTAAGGGCACTATATGGATTACCCTGAACGAAAAGGTGATACAACAGCAGTGGGACGAGAACGGAACATATGATACCTACGGAACTCGTCACCATTGACAATTCAGATAGCTTATCGTAGGCGGCGACATCTCTTTCAAACCTATTTAACATATCAATATGTTTGTCGTTTAGTATGTCCTCCTGCAATGAAGGGAGCATTATATTAATAACTAACAACGGTTAAATAAAATTAACTAAAAATTAATGAATTCTACGGTACAAAGAGCTTGCTTTCCTCGTTCGAGAGTTTATGGCTAGTAGTATTTTCACAATATCCAAATGTATTCTGAAAGTATATAATATTTCGATAGAAAATGTCTCAGAATTTAGAATTAGTAATATAATTTGTTTATGGCATAATTTCATTCAAGTATGATAATATAAAAGATAAGAATTATTATGTTAATCTTATTATGCCCTCAACAACTTATATTGTTTGAATCGCATTTGAGTAGACCCAGACTTGTTTTCTCTAATAAATATGAAAATATTACTCCTGAAGTAATGACCACTTCGATATGGGTTACTACAGCTCTGGCATTGATTTTGACGCTACCTTCCCTGGGACTATTTATAGTCTGTTATCAGCTTACATCTAATATACCGATCAGTGCGATAATTGGATTTGGTTTTCATTTTTTCTTATTCGCAATCTCAGATAGAATATCTACGTCTTTGATGTCCTTTGTTAATGACCAAAAGGACGCTGTGTGACAACAGACTGTTAGGTATATTCACAATTCATGTTGGAATTGATACGAAATAGGCTTGACCTAATAGGGAAGTAAGGGCTTAAAAACATACCCAATCGGGTAACGAAATCAATTCGCAGCTTTTCTAAAACCATGTGTGAAATCTGGATCATACACCTTTGAAAATTCATATCTCCTAGGCGCTAGGGCCTCTCCAACGATTACGACTGCAGTTTTTGTTATTTTAGCCTCCTTTGTTTTTGATACTATATTTCCCAAATTACCCCTTATTATTTTTTGATCTTTCCAAGTTGCCCTGAATACAACTGCAGCAGGGGTCTCTATGTTATAGATTCCTCCCTTTAATAGCTCATTTACAACCTCAGATATCAAATGTATGCTCAAGTAAAAGGCAATCGTTGCCCCGTGTCTCCCGAGTTCGACAATACTCTCGCGATCCGGTACAGGAGTTCTCAATTCTGCTCTTGTAATTATGATTGTTTGTGTAATTCCTGGAACGGTAAGTTCGGTGTTCAATTCTGAGGCCGCTGCAAGCAGAGCAGTTATACCTGGAACCACTTTACATTGTAAATGATCCTTTTCGAGTTTATCGATCTGTTCCCTTATGGTGCTAAATATTGCTGGATCACCATCATGGAAGCGTATAGCTAGCTTGCCCTCTTTAGTTGAATCTCGAAGAATCTCGTAAATTCTTTCTCTATCAATCAAAGCAGCGTCAATGAGTTCGGCGTTCTTCTTTGCATATTTTAGTATTTCAGGATTTAAAAGTGAGCCGGAATAAACTATGACATCTGCAGTTTCTACCAGCTCTTTGGCTCTCAATGTGATAAGATCGGGATCACCTGGTCCTGATCCAACAAAATAAACTGTACCAGGATCAATCATTTCTTTTCCTCGCCACCATCACCGAAAAATATTTCTGGGTGGTACCTTTTGATTTCCTCAGGTCTTCAAGCTTTTTCAATAACATAACTTCTCCATCCGATGATAAATCCTGAGCAATAGCAATAATGGAATCTTCTTTAAAACCAGCATCAGATAACATCTCAATCACGCTATCGAAATAGCGTCCATCCTTGAGGAATATTAGAGTATCGCAGGATTCAGCAGCATGTTTGACTTTGCTTAGATCATAGCACGCCGGAATAATTCCAACTGTTTGATCTCCTTCAGCAAGACTTAATTTTGCCTTTGCTGCAAACGCGGAAAAAGAAGTGATACCGGGGACAATGTCTATTTCTATTTCTGGATACGTTTTCTCTAATTCTCTTTGAATATAGATCCAGGTGCTATAAAGTGCAGGGTCTCCAATTGTCAGATACGCCACTCTTTTGCCGGATATAACAGCTTTAACTATTTTTTCAGTATTCTTCTTCCAATGGTCCCTTAGCAATTCAAAATCTTTTAGCATTGGGAAGGTTAGAGTAATAATCTCGGTAGATTTCGCTATGTATTTTTGTACTACACTTAGCGCTATACTGGGCTTTCCCTCTCTTGCTGTAGGTGTAAAAATTATATCTGTATTTTTTATTAACTCTATAGCTCTAAGGGTAACCAAATCTGGATCACCGGGTCCACATCCGACACAGAAGAGTTTCATCTGTTTGAACTTAAAAAGCAGAGTTATTTAAACCAAAAACATCTTTCGCTCTTTATTCAGCTTCGAGTAGCTGAAAGAATTAGAACAGGATTTCTTGCAATCATCATTGTCCCTTTACTCACCTTTCTTGCCTTGGCAATTATAACTTGAGTTACATCAACCTCATGTAGGTCTGACCTCTCAAATGTATTTAACGCTTTATACATTGTTTCAAGTAGGATGGTATCAATAACTATTCTTCCACCGATTTTTAGTCTCTCTATTGCCATTTCAATGATTTGTTCAGTGTTACCCCATGTTCCACCTACAACTACTGCATCGACTTTAGGGAGCGAAGGCAGTATATTTTCAGCCTTGGACAAGACCACATTCGACTTTAGCCCAAATTTCTCAAGATTTCTCTTGGTCAATTCTACGGCTCTTTCGTCAAAATCTATCCCATATACGTTATCACCCTTCGTCTGGATGCAGAGCTCGACGGTTATGCTTCCACTACCACAGCCAATATCAATCGCAGTGAACCCGTGTTTTAGACGAAGTTTGCTAATGACAAGTGATCTTACGTCCTCCTTAGTTATAGGGACCATTTCATCCCTTTCAAATAGCTCATCAGGAATACCTGGAGTCGAGAATTCCCACGACATAGCATATTCTCCTGTCATATGCATATATTTTAACGTGCAAGGCCCTGATGTAGTCCGGTATATACAAAAATCATGAACATTAGTAACAGAAAGATGAATGGAAAGATCCCGTTTGTAGCAAGCTTTCGTCTTTCACTTCTAGGTACTCCCACTGCCAATCGTTTACCAATCATATAAGATACGATGTAGGAAAAAATTGCTATCATAACCGCTATTCCTATTGCATTACCCTGGCTTGTGCCAGGGACAATTATGAATCCGGTGACTATACCTGCTATCAACCCCACGATTGCCCTCATATAGAAAACTCGATCAAGCGGATCCAATTATATTACTTGTCTGGTTAAATGTCACTCGGTTTAATTCCTTGCGGTCCAACCACGTCTGAAAGCACAGGACCTTATACGTATATATCATTTCAATTAATATTTGTGATAGACTCGGGACATGTGTAAGCATGGAATTATCGGGACTTGAGCTTCGCTATATTGTAAATCAGATAAATATGACTTTGAAATCCGGATATTATGTAAGTTCTGTCAACTCAGTTACAAAAAACTCATTTCTCTTTAGATTACATCACCCTATAGAGAAAGAAGTCATTTTAATGATTTCGACTCAGGGAATATGGCTTACAAAGCTCAAATTCAAATCTCTTGAAGAAAGTACATTACTAGACCACTTTAGGAGAGAACTTGAAAGATCCAAAATAGACTCGATCGAACAAATAGATAATGAACGGATTGTTATTATCAAATTTAGTAGTTTAGAAGGTAAACAGGATATTCTAATCTTGGAATTTTTTAGGGATGGTAATTTAATTCTTTGCGATAAGGATTTTCAAATAATCTCGATATTGAATCCTGTAGAAGTACGACATAGGATATTAAAGATTGGTTTGCGATATTCTCCCCCTCCTTCGCGAGGGACAGATGTATTTAATATCAATCTAGACTTATTACAATCTCTGAGGACAGAGTCTGCCAAGGACTTGGAGATATCTAGATGGATAGGAAGAACTATGTCTTTACCGAAAAAATTTGTGGAAGAAATTGTTCATTCGGCCAATGTGGAGGGAAAAAAGCTCGTCGATATATCTGACACAGACTTGTCGAATATATATGCAAGTTTGAATGAGCTGGTAGTGAACGTAAGTACTGGTACAAATCATACACCTGTCGTAATTTCAGATAAGACAGGAAGATATTTGGAAGCTCTGCCTATATGCCCGAGTAATATCGACAGAGTCTGTGCTGAAGAACTATCCGTAAAGAAGGTTTCATTGTACATGGAAGCCCTTGATCTAGTGCTTAGTAACAACATTATCAGTACAGGGAAAAATGCTCAAACAGGCGATATTGATAAGCAGGTTGCCGCCTTAAAACATGACATAGCTGAACAGGAGAAGGCCAAAGATCTAGTCATTTTGAAAGCTACTGAAATTAGAACTCTGGCTGCAGCATTAATGACTTATTCATACCAGCAGCCGATCGAGACCAGCGACTCAGAACCATTAAGAAAACTGTTGGACTCCAAGTCTGCTTCAATCCTTAGTTCAAAGGGAATTAAGTATGTGAAAGTGGCTGATGAACTTGTACGACTTGAGCCTAACGTAGCAAAAACGGCTTCATCCCTTTTTACTAGAGCAAAGGAAATGGAACGTGGAGGTTCTTCGATAGAAGAAGCTAAGGATCGACTCCAGCTCAACATTTACAAATTGAAGAATCAGGCTGAGTCGATACACAAGAAGCATATTTTTGTTAAACAGCAAAGAGAGAAGCAATGGTACGAGCGATACCGTTGGTTTATTACAAGTGATGGGTTCCTGGCAATCGGAGGCAGAGATGCCTCTTCCAACTCGGCAATTATACGCAAGTACCTTACCGAACAGGATCTTGTTTTTCATGCGGAAGTACACGGTTCCCCATTTTTTATTATCAAAAATGGCAGGACATCTATTTCGCAAACTAGTCTCCTAGAGGTTGCTCAAGCCACAGTTTCTTACAGCAGAGCATGGAAAGATGGATTATCTACTGCAGACTCCTATTGGGTCCTGCCAGAGCAAATTAAAAAAGGAGCTCCTTCAGGGCAGTATCTCCCAAAAGGCTCCTTTGTAATTGAAGGAAAGAGGAATTACATGAAAGGCAATGAAATCAGGCTTGCAGCTGGCGTGATGTTCATAAATAATCAATATTCATTTGTATGCGGACCGGTAGACGCAGTGAAGGAAAAATCGGTCCTTTACAGCACCCTGCTTCCCGGAGGATACGACCCAATGGAGATTACAAAGAAATTGAAGAATGAGCTTTATCGCGCCAGCACTGAGGCCAAATATATTAATCAGAACGAAGCAGGAGAAGATCTTTCCTCATACATGAAGGGGATTTCTTATGACGAGATAATCATGACGCTTCCAGCTGGTAAGTCGAAGATTTCTCAAACAACTAAAGGGGAAGCCATGCTACGAGCTATCCCTGATTTATCGATTGGCAAGCAAAAGATCGGAATAGATCAGGAAAGTAATTAAAGCGATAATCCTAATTCACTATTGTGGTAAAGAAATCCACTGAGCGACATAGAGATGCAAATATGATAACCCGTGTGCTTGTCAGAGATATTATGAATAGTCCTGTAGTTTCAGCCTCTGCTGAGACAACAATTAACGATCTTGCCATAAAAATGAAAGATGAGCGGGTTGGTAGCATTGTGGTCACTAATAAGAATGGTGATCCGGATGGTGTAGTCACGGATTGGGATATAGTTTCACACGCCGTGATCAAGGATGTTAAACCAAGTTTGATTAAGGCCAAAGATGTGATGCAGAAATTGTACACTATTGAGGGAGAGGAAGGAGTCACTGATGCCGCTAGAGTCCTTCGTCAAAATAGAATCAAGAGATTAGGCGTGGTATACAAGGGTAGATTAGTCGGAATCATTTCCGCATCTGATGTTATTGCTGTTACGCCAGATTTGGTAGACGTAATTTCGGAGAAAGCCGCCATTATTAGGGGAGAAATTGGTCGTTCGGCAAATGATATATCGGGATACTGTGATGAATGTGGTGAATGGTCTGATCTCTTGCAGTATCAGGAAGGAACTTTTGCATGTGAAGAATGTAGAGCTGAAATACCCAACTAAAATTAGGCCGGTCTTTTTTGCCGATGCTATGCTCGGCAGTATAGCCCGTAAATTGCGGGTACTTGGCTTTGATACACTATATATTCGAGATATTAACGATGAGGATGTATTGGAGATAGCCTCCAAACTAGATAGAGTCATACTTACTTGTGACAAAGAACTCTTCAGAAGAATTCTTAAAATCGGGGCATACGGAGCCTTACTAGATGGGAGCAACGATTTAGATAATCTTATCTACATATTTGTAAAATACAGTATCAAAGCAGTAGATCTGGACACTAACTGCTCTCGTTGCGTTGTATGCAATGGATTTTTGGAACACAAAGGGATTACAGAAATAGACGGCAATTCAATACCGCCTAGGATAAGAATGCATTACAAAGAGATTTTCCGATGCACCTGTTGCAACAAATCCTATTGGAAAGGCAGTCACTTTCAGCAGCTAAGAAAGATGGCAAAGCTAATTGAAGCAAGACTGAAAAGCTCACCGTAGAGTAAGAACGAGCGTGTTTTATCATAAGACAGCCGCGAAGCAAAATCTACTACTTTTTGATAGCATTGAATTAATTAATAAATTAATCTTTAATATTCTGATAACACTAAGGCGAGGCGAAGTTTTTAAGAATTATTGAGATTATTGTATCAAAAGATTAAAATCACGTATTTTTGCGAAAAACAGTTAATATGAGTTCAAATTCAGCTCTTGAACGGACTGTAAATAAGGTTTTATCCCAGAAGGAGTCGGATATGATTACACAGATTGACTCGGCTTACCATGAATCGATGAATAATCTAGAATCATCTAGGACATCGATAGAATCCGATTACGAGAGGATTATTGATGCAGCCAGGAAGCAAGCGGATAATTTGAAAAGACAGGTAATTGGCTCGACTAGATTGAATGCGAGAAACAAGCAGTTATTGTTAGTCGAGGCAGCGGTTAACGAAGTGTTTGAAAAGGCAAAAGTAGCATTGCGTTCTGTAGGAAAAGATGAAAATTACAAGCAATTGATGAATAGGCTACTCGAAGAAGGATTGTCGGCTATAGGGAAAGATGACATGATCGTTGAATGCAGCAAGACTGATATGGAATTGGTCAAAAAATCGACGGCCTTCTCCGATAGACAGAAAAAAATCAAATTGACATTAAGTGAAAAACCAATAGATGCTATTGGTGGGGTACGTGTCAGATCGGCTGATCTTTCGCTGACCTACGACGGAACATTGGATTCTAGAATTGAAAGACTCAAACCTTTAATAAGGAAAAGTATTGTCCAGATGCTAAGAGGAGAGGGTTAAGATTATGGTTGCCAGAGGCAGTATTGTTTGGGTCAGTGGTCCAGCCGTTAAGGCAGATGGTATGTCTACGACTAAGATGTACGAGACTGTCGAAGTAGGAGAGTCAAAACTAATTGGTGAAGTAATTAGATTAACAGGAGACGTTGGATTTGTGCAAGTTTATGAATCTACGTCTGGATTAAAGCCTGGCGAACCAGTGGTAGGTACTGGTCAACCGCTATCCGTGCTTTTGGGACCAGGAGTTATTGGTAAAATTTATGACGGGATCCAAAGGCCACTTGTCGAAATGGCCCAAAAGACGGGAGATTTTATCGGAAGAGGTATTGCGACCACCCCAGTCGATATGAAGAAAAAATACAAATTCGTTCCGCAGGCAAAGAAAGGGGATACGGTACAACCAGGTTCTATTCTCGGGACCGTGCAGGAAACGCCGTTACTGACTCATAGTATCTTGGTTCCTCCAAACCATCGTGGAGGAACGATACGTGATATGGCAAGTGAGGGAGACTATGATGTAAATCAAGTTATAGCGAATACTGAACGAAGTGGGTACAAGACAGAGTTGAGTATGTACCACAGATGGCCTGTCAGAAAGCCCAGACCTTACGCTGAGAGATATGACCCGTCGGTACCACTTATCACCGGACAACGTATAATTGATACCTACTTTCCCATTGCGAAGGGAGGGACCGGAGCTATACCAGGAGGATTTGGAACAGGCAAGACCGTTACATTACATCAAATTGCCAAGTGGGCCGATTCAAAAGTTGTAGTTTACATAGGCTGCGGAGAAAGAGGTAACGAGATGACTGAAGTACTTGTAGAATTTCCTCACTTAATCGATCCGAGATCAGGGAGGCCGCTAATGGAAAGAACGGTGCTTGTTGCAAATACCAGTAACATGCCAGTAGCGGCAAGGGAAGCATCTATCTATACCGGCGTAACTATTGCAGAGTACTACCGCGATATGGGATTTGATGTCGTCCTTGTTGCAGACTCGACAAGTAGATGGGCAGAAGCATTAAGGGAGATGTCCGGCCGACTTGAGGAAATGCCAGCCGAAGAAGGATATCCATCCTATCTGGCCTCAAGACTTGCAGAGTTCTATGAAAGAGCCGGTCGTGTAAGGGCCTTAGGCTCTCCTGAGAGAGCAGGATCAGTCACGATAGTAGGCGCAGTATCTCCTTCCGGAGCAGATTTTACTGAACCGGTGACAACCCACACCATTAGATTCATCAAGACGTTTTGGGCCTTGGACACAAGGCTAGCTTACTCTAGACACTATCCATCTATCAATTGGATGCAGTCCTACTCGGGATATTTAGAAGATGTGTCCAAGTGGTGGAAGCAAAATGTTAGTGCAGACTGGTATGAACTTAGGGCCCAATCTTATGAAATTTTGCAAAGGGAGGACACATTAAAAGAGATAGTTCGGCTACTTGGACCAGAAGCCCTTCCGGACGAAGAAAAATTAATCCTGGAACTCGCAAGAATGATCAAAATTGGAATACTACAACAAAATTCTTTTGATAATGTTGACACCTATTGCAGCCCTGAAAAGCAATTGAAATTAGTAAGACTAATGATTAAATTCTATAAGGAATCTCAAAAGGCTCTTAGAGAAGGTATTCCTTTGGCTGATATACGAGCTATGCCAATCATTACTACTCTCTTAAAGGCTAAATTTGAAATACCTGACGATCAGGTCTCAAAGCTCGATGATCTAGATAATAGACTGTCTGAGGAGTTTCGCGGTATTTCACGAGAGGAGGCGAAGGTAGTTGTCTGAAACTGTAGGAATAGAGTATACCAAAGTCGCGGAGATTAAAGGCCCACTTATGGTAATTGATGACATTACAAAAGCCTCATTTGATGAACTTGTCGAAATCGAATCAGCTGACGGAGAGAGACGATTGGGTAAAGTCTTAGAAGTTGGATTCGGCAAGGCCGTTGTTCAAGTATTTGAAGGTACTACAGGCCTTGCAATTTCGGGGACGAAGGCAAAATTCCTCGGAAAGACTATGACCATGCCTGTTTCCCAAGAATTGCTAGGAAGAGTCTTTGATGGTCTAGGTAGGCCAAATGATTCATTGCCTGAACCTGTTGCAGATAGGTTCATTGATGTTAATGGGGAGCCTATGAATCCGGAAAGAAGAGAATATCCCACGTCATTCATTCAAACCGGTGTGTCGGTAATCGATGGAATGCTCACATTGGTAAGAGGACAAAAACTGCCAATTTTTTCGGGTTCCGGGATGCCGCACAATATATTGGCTGCTCAGATCGCTCGTCAGGCCACCGTTGTGGGAACTAAGGAAGATTTTGCAGTAGTATTTGCAGCCATTGGGGTACAGTACTCTGAGGCTCAGTATTTCAAGCGGAGTCTAGAAGAGTCAGGGGCCTTGCGTCGTAGCGTATTATTCCTTAACTTGGCGGATGATCCGGCGATCGAAAGAATCATCACACCTAGGGTGGCCCTAACTGTGGCTGAATATCTTGCATTTGATTTGGGGATGCATGTTCTAGCTATTTTGACTGACATGACTAACTATGCTGAAGCCTTACGAGAGATCAGCGCTGCTAGGGAAGAAGTACCTGGCAGAAAAGGATATCCCGGATATCTATATACAGATCTAGCTAATAATTACGAACGTGCAGGAAGAATAAAGGGAAAGAATGGCAGCGTGACTCAAGTTCCTATCTTGTCAATGCCAGCTGATGACATTACTCATCCAATACCGGATTTAACTGGTTATATTACAGAGGGACAAATTGTTCTTGGTAGAGATTTATTTAGGAAAGGGATCTATCCATCAGTAAACGTGCTCATGTCCTTGTCAAGACTAATGAAGGATGGAGTAGGAGAAGGGAAGACTAGAGCAGATCATATGGAAGTTGGAAATCAGTTGTACGATGCCTATTCGAGAGCGCAAGAAGTAAGGGCGCTCGCAGAAATTGTAGGTAAAGCTGGTTTGACTGGTGTTGATCTCAAATATCTTGAGGCGGGTGATTTATTTGAAAGTCACTTTTTAAAACAAAATCATGATGAGAATAGGACGTTAGAAGAGACTATGAGCAGGGCATGGGATGTCCTTTCCTCACTGCCTGAAGGTGAATTAACCAAAATAAAAGAAAAGAATGTCAGGCAATACTATAAGGGGAAGCCATAATATCCAATGTCCTTCGGGGGCCGAGTTATAGCCACAAAGATCGAGCTGATAAAGATCAGACGTTCGCTGCATGTAGGAAAAATGGTTCACAAAATATTGGATGATAAACGAGAGGTACTTCTTAAAAAGATAGATGAAATGATCGAGGAAGCAAACAAGGCGAGAAGCGATATTTGGAGACCACTTGGCCAAATTTACACTTCAGTCTATGATTCGTACATGTCTTTGGGCACAACTACTCTGGAATCAATCGCCGATTCCACGCCTACCGTGATGGAGGTAGATGTTAACGTGAGAAGGATTGTTGACGTAAAAATACCAACTCTTCAGGTAAAGACCAGGGAAGGTGGTCAGGAGCTGTCGTACGGGTTCATTGAAACGAACTCTTCAGTGGACAAGGCGGCCAAGCTGATTAAAAATATCCTTCCGAAAATATGCAAAGCTGCCGAATACGAGAACGCGATCTTTAGCCTAGCTAAAGAGTTAGAACGGACTCAGAAACTTATCAATGCACTAGAATACGTAATTATCCCTCAATACGAGCACGCAATTTCCTTCATTAGGTCCACATTAGAAGAACGTGAAAGGGAAGAATTTGTGCGTCTAAAGAAGGTAAAAGTCGTCCTGGATAGAAAAAAATCAATTTCGTACCGCGAATAAAGGTTCCGAATTAGTAGTATACTAAATTTTTTGGGCTTATTTCAATTACTATTCGATGTTCTTATGAAATCTCTTGATCAATTTAGTTATAATTAAATAGGGCATCTGATCTCGAAACCGTATGAATATTAAAACGGACGAGCGTATACTCGTTCCTGTTTTGGCGGTTACAATTAGTCTTACCCTTGTGTTTTTGGCAGTACCTGAATTTCCACTGGCCCACGCACAAAACAACGCACAAAAAGCAGCCGCAGCTGGCGCCGCAGCTGGCGCCGGAGCTCAATCTTCAAAACTTATCGGTGCGGGACTGGCTTTCGGTTTGGCAGGAGCTGGGGCTGGAATAGGTTTGGGATTTGTTGGTGCAGCTGGTTTAGCGGCAATTAGCGATAATCCAAAAATGCAGTCAAGAGTTTTCATCTTCGTAGGTATGGTAGAATCCATCGCAATTTACGGCATTGTAATGATGTTCATCATCCTAGGTCAATAGAATAAACGATTAGAAAATATTGGCCAAAAAATAATAATCAAATGCTTTTGCTATACAACATGCGGCGATCATCGTTGGTAGGGATAACTGTTACTATAACCTCCAAATTCAAAATTTCAAAATGAAAGAGCAAAGAATTTAAAGAGACTACGTTTACAAGCAAGTGTAAAAAATGGGCCTGGCCAAACTGATGAAAGCCACTGTTATCTTGCCTAGAGTGGAAACGCAGGAGGTAGTGAGCAAGTTAGCAGAATTAGGTTGGTTTCATCCCCTTCCAAACACCTCTGAACATTCTAACCCTTTTTTAGATGACTTGTTACTGAATGCTCAAAAAGAATTTCAAGATATAGACGAGGTGACAAGGGCATTAAATATCCCGTTAGAGACCGGCGTTATGGACACTATGTTCAAGGGAGCGCCACAGGGAAAAACCGAGTATGTTATAAAGGATATTCAGAATTTCGTAGCAGATTTGGAAGAGAGAGGAAGATTGATACTCGATGAGCCAAAAAAGATTTTGGCAGAACGGAACATAATAGCAAAGCAGTTAGAGGA
>JANWJI010000009.1 GCA_025449515.1 Nitrososphaeraceae archaeon
ATGGTAACTGCTGCAAATATTGCGGCAAACATGAAGCCAGGAAATACTGCTACTCTAAACAACGTAGTATGCATTATGAATTTTAGGACTGGGAGGGTTCTTGTCGGATCCACCATCATCGACAAGAAGAGATATGGAGTTAGAACCTGGCCATTAACTGGGGGAAGAGGAATATAAAATAAAACTATAAAAATAAGCGGAAGTGCTGCAAGTGATACTATTACCAGTACAATTAATATCAACCAAATTAGACTAGCAACAAAATTTCCGAACCGAAATTCTACTATCCTTGACCCTCTTGATGCCATGGCTATTATCGGTCAGCCTCCACAGGCCAGTAATTCAGTGCCCAATAAATTGCAGGCATGTCAGCCAATTTTGCTCCAACAAGCAGATGCGGCAATGCCAGCATATTACGAAATGAGCCTACTGAAATCTTCACCCGATATGGTTTTGGAGTACCATCACTGATAATGTAATATCCCAACGCACCTCTACCGGACTCTACCCTCCTATAAGCTTCACCCGCAGGACCCTTTGGATTAGGTTGCAGCTTTGCTCGAACTTCGCCGGATTGCGGAATCTTATCGATTAATTGTCTCATAATATAGCACGACTCTTTCATATCTAAGAATGGGACATATGCTCTGGCAAAGCAATCACAGCTTTTCATATATTGGACTTTAAAATCAATTTCATTGTAAACATCATAAGGTTCTGCTTTTCGGATATCATAGGGCGTATTTGACGCTCTTAACACAGAACCAGTCACACCCAACTTTATAGCGTCTTCTTTTGTGAGCAATCCTACGCCTTCAGTTCTCTGTCTCATCAACGGATTATTGTAAAAGATGTTCTCGTACTCAACCAATCGTTTTTCAAAGTATGAGATCTGTCTAAGACATTTTTCTGAAAATCCAACTGGCATATCATTTCTTACTCCTCCTGGAATGTTAAACGCATGAGTAACCCGGGCACCAGTTAGCATCTCTAACAAATCAATAAAGAGCTCTCGATCTCCAGTAGGCCACATGAACATGGTCGAATGACCTAAGAAAATGCCATATATTGCCAACCAATACAACGTATATACTTGGCGATTCAGCTCTGAAGCTATAGCTCTGATATACTGGCCCCTTCTAGGTACCTGGATATTTGTTAGCTCCTCAACCGCTAGACTATAAGAATAAGTAATATTGTTTGAATCATGTATAACCGGACGTTCAAGGTGAGGAATATTCTGAATGAAGTTGCGGTATTCACACATCTTTTCTTCTCCTCGATGTACATATCCAGGGTCTGGATCACAATGAACTATATAATCACCATCAACCTTCACCGTAAATCTAAAGTGTCCTGAACCTGGATGTTGTGGACCCACGCTTAATGTCATTAAGCGATCTTCTTCAGATTCTTTTACTATCTGAAGACCAGTATTATTCGAATTCTTTTCCAATGTTTCGTTACTAAATTCAGTGGACATTACCCAAACCTCACCTTCCTTTTATCCTAAACTCCTTTCTCATTGGGGGGATGTCTGCCCAATCCTCCGGCAGGAGAAAGCGGTCATTCCGAGGATGACCTTCAAAATACACTCCAAGCATTTCGAATGTTTCCCGCTCATGGTATTCAACACTTTTGTAAATATTTACTAATGAAGGAAGGGATGAATTGTCTCTGCTTGTACGAGTTGCAAGAGCTAGCACGTGCGCCGCCAGTTCATCTCTAGTATAGGACCCTAAATGATACACAACTTCTATGTAATTCCCTTTAGGATAATCAGTACCCGCTACCGACTCAGCATGATCGAAAAGCAAAGTTTCTTTTATGAATGACGCAACTTTAATTACGTCGGAGCTATCAACCTCAACTCTTACCCTGAGTGGTTTAACGTAGGCGATTTTTATCTTGTCCCCAAATTCAGATACTAACTTGTCTACAATTGACTTTTCAAGGGTTAGTACATTATCCTGTTTTATTTCTGGCTGGGCATTAGAAGGTTCAATTTTTGTGGAAGAATTTGCTTTAGTATCATTCAAGTTAGAACCCCCTTTATTGCTCATGTTATCCTATCTTCGACCTTTTTATTTTTTCCTGTAGCAGCATCGTGCCTTGAATCAATGTTTCTGGTCTAGGAGGGCAGCCAGGAACATAGACATCGACTGGAATAATTCCATCAACCCCAGGAAGAACGTTGTATGAATCAATGTACAAACCCCCAGTAATTGCACAAGCGCCCATAGCAATCACGTATTTGGGGTCAGGCATCTGATCATAAACCATTCGAAGTCTTGGTGCCATTTTTCGAGTAACAGTTCCCTGAACGACAACCAAATCGCATTGTCGTAAAGAGCCGAAAGCTTCTATAATGCCAAACCTTTCGACGTCGTACCTTGGTCCAGAAGCAGCGCCAAATTCTACACTACAACAGGCTGTTTCGAGATGAACAGGCCACAAAGACCAAATTCTACCCCAATTAATGGCGTATCCTAGTGGCTGATCAAGGGCCTTCACCAATACATCTCCCAGCTTACCTACTAAAACATTAAAGTTAGTAGGATTAATCAAGTCCTTTAACATGGCCCTTCACATATTCGTCCACGAGTAAGATATTTAATGTTTATTAGAGAATTAAAATCTACCAAATTCCCTTCCTCCCTGATAAATATAATGCATAACCCATAGCTGAAAACATGATGCCCAAAAAAGCCATCATTGGTAGTGTCGCAGTCCTGGGTATGGAAAATAACGAAACGCCCCAAATATACAAGAAAATCGCCATAACATCAAATACGACAAACATCAAGATGTACGCATAATATTGCATCATAAAGTGTGCTCGGCCTTCTCCACTAGGTACCTGACCACACTCCATAGGAAGGAATTTGACTGGGTTATATCTCCGTCTAGGAGAAATTAATTTTGAAATAATTAGAGCAGGAACTGAGGCTACCAAACCAAAACCTAACATATAGAGTATAGGCGCAAAGTCGGTACTCGATTCCCCAACCAAGTTATCACATGCTGATTTAGAATGATATAAAAATCTTGCTTTAGCGTTTGAGGACCATATTGAATAGATTTCTTGCAGCTAATTTTGGATGATTTATTGCTAATCTGATTACCGTTTTCGTAGTGAATTCCGCCTTTATGAAATCCAAAAATTCTTCAGCGGATAAATCTCTTAGAATCTCAATTTCTTTATCCCATTCGTCATCTGATAGACCCATCCAGCGGGATTGAACTCGCAATGCTGAATTAATTTTCGATCCAACTTTGTTTCGCCAAGCGATCTCGTAATCTCTTAAGGATTCCTTGTTGGATCCATCAGATATTGCCCTAGCTCCCACGACACCTGCTAATCGACCGAATTCTATAGCATATCTGATTCCTTCAAGAACTAAAGGGTTTGCCTGGCCGGCCGAGTCTCCCACGAGGAGTAGGTGATCATAAACACTTGGTCGTCGTATTCCTTCATTAGGTATAAATCCAAAATGATATTCCACGGGCTGGATTCGTCCCATCCTATCTAATGGTCTGGGCCTTTTTTCCATAATCGAGTGTAATTTTGCAGCAGGATCTTCATTAGAATATGGCTTGCCAATTCCTACACCAACTCTAATTCGATTTTTCGAAACTGGAAAAACCCAAGCATAACCTGCGTTGGAGTATGTGCTTCCTACCATTAAGTGCCAGGTTTCCAAGTCAACTTTATCACAATAGCACTCATATTCCGCACCTACGCCGTAGGTATTCCAACTGTTCACGACTCCCAGTCGCTTAGCTACTACACTGCTAAAACCGCTTGCATCGATAATTAGACTGGCTTCTATACTAAGAATTCCTTCTGGCGTCCGAATCTTGAGGCCGGATATCTTGTCATCTCTGTCTCTGACAATATCAAAAACCTGGCTCCGTACCATGATCTTGGCACCAGCTTCAGCCGCTTCGAAGGCAAGGTGTTGGTAGACTTTACGAATGTCCAACACGCACGATTCTGCACGACTGCTTCTGATTATAGCCTCGTTGGAAGGAGAGGTAAACGAATAATTTTTAATTGGATTATAGTAACTACTAGTTATTCCTAGCCTTTCGATATTACTTATCCATGTTACACCGCTTGTTCGGATATTATGGGCTATAGAGGCGTCTTTTTCAAACAATATTACTCGAGCTCCATCTCTAGCTGCTGAGTATGCAGCAGAGAGACCAGCGGGTCCTCCTCCTACTATTGCGATGTCATATTTTTCCATCAGTTTTCAATATCGAATGAGTTGTATATTTTGTTTTGAATTACTTGATTTAAACTATTATCGTTAACACAAGTCCTAGGAAATATTCACGTTTCAAGTTGTGAGCTTCACTATAGCTCACAGTTAGAGCTGACAAACATTCGCATTATAAATTGTCAATGTTACACTTATACGACTACATCCATTATTGTCCAATGAATGCTATGTTCTCTATTCGAATATGCGGCAGAACCGAATCCGAAAAGGACTTTCGTTCTCTTGATATGCCTGTAAGGTTAGCTAATGCATCGAACACATTTCCTGCAATCATAACCTCTCTTACTGGAAAGCTAATCTCTCCGTTCAGTATGTAGTGTCCGCCCTTTACAACACCAGAGAATTCACCATTTATTGGATTTACATTACCTGAGAACCTATTTAGTACAATACCTCGATCGATTTCAGAAATAAGAGTGTCCAAGTCACTTGAGCCAGGGCTGATTACCAGATTTGTTGAAGATACTACCGGTGGTGAATTTGGTCCTCCGGCAGCATTCCCAGTACTCTCTACACGATCCTTCCCTGCTGTATAAGTATTATAGAGGAATTTATTCAAAATACCCTCAGTAATAATATTTGTTAGACCGTGTGGAACTCCCTCTCTATCAAAGCTAGCAGCAGCTAGACTCTTTGCATCCGTAGGATCATCTTCGATCGTTAAAAGATGTGTAGATACGATTTGTCCAATTTTTCCTTGAAATGCACTCGTCTTCTTTTGTACTGAATCCGAATTGATAGAATGAGTGATAGTATCGAGAAGTAATTCTGAAACAGCACTAGGGTTCAGTATCATTTCTCCCTTGAAGCTCTCGATCTTCTTTGCACCTAGGGATCTCAGTGTGTTTCGAGCAAGAGTCTCGCCAGAAGCAGATACCTTTACGTCAACTAGCATATGACAACCATCGGATTGAATGTCAAAATTAGAAACGTCATTTCCATCAATAGCCATGCCCAATATAGACCAGAAAAATGAGGTGATCTTTTCATTGTGGCGCACGCCGTTGGAATTGTAAATTGAATGATTCATGAATGAATTTGTGAAGTTTCCACTATCGACACTTACCCTGTCGTCAATCGATTTCGCTGCTCTGAGCATCTCAGAGGCCACCGCAGTACAGTCGGTTACGGTAAACGACACGGCGTTTTCGTCAAAGAGTTTGGGTCTACGTATGTTCTTATTCAGGGTCCAGGGCAATACGTTGAATTTATCTTCTGGACTTGCGGAAGCAACCTTCAATGCACGAATGACGCTGCGCTTTATGCTCTCATGCGTAAGCGTGTTGGCATATGAGAAACCTAAACGATGGTTTACGAAAATTCTTATGCCGAGGCCCCCTGTGGTGTGCGATTTAGCTTGTTTGACATCGTTATTTTCAATTACGACCTCTGATTCACGATTTGTCATCGCATATGCCTCCGCTTCTGTTGCCCCATTTCTCTCTGCTTCCTTCACGGCAAATTCACAAATTGTATCAAGCATTGGAGTTATTCACTCAAGACTCCCAACTGTAGCGATGCATCGTAGATGTGGCCCGCCTCCATCTACTTTTGCTACCTGAAATTTCCCACAATATCCTGTTCCAATTCCATAAGAGAAATCATTTCCGACCATGTCAACGGACTTTAGGACGTCGAATGCATTTCCTGAAATAGTCGCTCCTCGCTTTAAGCCCGTGATTTCACCTCCTTGAATAAGATGTAGTTCTTGAGCACCGAACATGAACTCTCCGTTTGCATCGGCCTGTCCGTTTCTGGGACCTTTGACGAGATAGCCGTATTTAGTTTCCTTAATGATGTCTTCAAGCTTATCATTTCCTGGCTTGATAAAGGTATTTCTCATTCTTATGATTGGTTCATCTGTGTATTCAAAGGCTCGAGCATTTCCGGTAGGCTCGGTATCAAAAAGAAATGCGGTTTCCCTATTATGCAGAAACGACCTTAATTTTCCATTTTCTATCAAGACTGCATCATCAGCCATCACTCCCTCATCATCCACCGCCATAGTCCCAGCGGCTCCTCCAGAGTAAGGAGAACGTCCACTGTCGATCAGGGTTACCTTCTCGCTTGCAACCATGGAGTCTAATTTATCCTTAACGATCGAGCCCGACAACACAAAGTCAGCTTCAACCATGTGCCCAATTGCCTCATGGGAAATAAGTCCAACCATCCCAGGGTCAAGTATAACGGTGCTACTTTCGCCCGAAACACGCTTTGCTTCTAGTAATTTTAGGGCTCTTTCAGAAGCCAATCGGGCATACTGTAAATGGTCACTAATTTCAAACAAGTCCTTCCATCCACCGGTAACACCTCTTCCTTCTGACGCTGTGACGCTATCACTTCCCGAATTAGCAATACAGGTAATGCTAAACTCAGGTTTAGAATCAAACGTTTCGAATTCTGCCCCATCACTATTTACGATGATTTTGTGGTCGAGTATCTCTAGATAGCTTGAGTATGCTGACTTTATGTGCTCAGAAAATTTCCTTGCCTCAGCCTCGGCTTCCCTAGTTACATCAATTTTCTTCTCTATATCTATGTCTTGAAGTTGACCGTTGACACTTGGTTCAAATACGCCCTTAGTAACATGATGTAAAGGTTTCAAACCCTTCACCTTCACCTTCTTGGCCGTAGACAAAGCTTTCGCAGCAGCTATCGAAGTTGACACACATTTCTCGAGCATGTCATTCGACGTGCAATAA
>JANWJI010000010.1 GCA_025449515.1 Nitrososphaeraceae archaeon
GAGGATCTTTTTGTCAATTTTCCATACATGTCCTACAAAGATTTTTGTGATGCCATTATACTTGCTTTAGTAATACCAAATTTAGGTCATTTTTAAAAAGATTACCGGGCAAACCAAAATGGTCCGTGAACTCCAAAATACTTAGCAGGAAGTGCAAGATCTGTATCCGTCTGAAAAAGTAGCACAAGATATGATATGGAATAATCGAACAGCTTCACATACACATGAATTTCGCAATTTTGAGGCAAAGAACCATCGTTCTTCTGATGGGAGCGTAACAATCAAAGGGAAGATGGATGTTGGCACAAATCACGTTATTACATGGCAAAAAGTTCCCGCAGAAATTGTTATTGAGAAAGGAAGAATCATTACAGTATCATTAGATGATGAAAAAACTAATCATCATTTTGGTGACCAAACTATACATGGGACAGTCGATTCGCTTAAGCGATGTAGTACTACACCTGGTCCTGACATGCAAGTCTCCTCTGGCTGTGCTTAGAGGGATTTTTGTCAACCATGTTGAATGAGCTATATCATATGAGACTGAATGAATCCTGAAAGGGTCTATGTTATCAGGGGAAAAACCAGATGTTTGATCTATGCTTTTTCAAGGCGAAAAGTATGAAATGCCTTTAATTGACATTCAAATTCCAAATTCTGCAGTATTTAGGGTCTAACCTGATCGATCTTAGCAATCTACCAATAGACATGAGAAAATGATGGCTGCATTTCAGATAACCCATACAGGATAAAGAGGCCTCTGCAAATACAATTCCTTTAATCCTGCATCTCCACGTGGGAAGGGAGAATCATGACAGCTTGATTGAATTAACCATTAGCTTGACCAGTGGTAGATACAGAGAATACTTATTTGAATCAGATTGAAACGAAAAAAAGTAAATCTTAGAATCCTTGGCGCAGTAAATATCGAGTACATTAATTTTCCCAGCCGTAGTATCAATATAATTATACAACACTTTATAGCAAGCGGGATTTCCAATATTCAATTTACTATTATTGAATTGATCAGACCTCGTCAGGATATGAAATCCCTGCAATGACTTTCTGTAAACATTGGCCTGGTATTCGCCATATTGGATGAGCTTTGACTTATCAACTGCTGTTCCAGGAGAAAAATTAGCAACTTCGATTGTCAGATACTCTCTGAACGAATCAGAGGGATTTTCCAGTGGTGATAGAAATGTTACAAGAATCTGACGGCCGCTTTCAGTTATACCTTGTGTAAACTCGATCTTATCCCAGGTAGTAGGATAAGATATTGCAAATTTGTACTGATCGTTAGTGTATGATTTCATAGTTTTGCTCAAACCCTCGCCTGTGGCTAACATAGTCTGAGCAACTATCGTATTGTGATAATTTAAAAGCCCATAACCAATCACTAACCATGTTATAATGGCAACAATCGTCAAAATGAATTTCATTTTAGCAATTCCCATGATGCCTCTCCCATTATAGATACCGATATCGATTTTGATTTGATTCTTAATTCGCTATTCAACGGTACAGTCAATTCAACTAGCTTAAAATCAGAATTTGAACTGATCTCAGCCCTTGTTGGTGTATATTCAGACTTGGGACTCGGTGCAGTCATGACCTGCTCCTGGCATAACATAGTATTTGATCCAAATTCTCTATCCTAAATAAATTGCTTTCAAATACATTTGCATAATTCTTGTGAAGCCGCCTCTACATTGAATAAAATTCAATGTTAATAACATAGAACACCAGATCAACCTTAGTTAGCTCGCAGGAACTCTTAATCACCGATAAAAAATAGAAGATCATCTTCATCAATTTGGAATAATAGGCCCGACTGTCCTAGGTTATATGAAATCCTATCCTACTCGGTCCGAAATTCAGTACCATCTTAGGAAATACCGACCAGTAAATTCAATAGACATGAATAATGAAGTTCATATGGTCGATACGAGAAAATTCTACCTCTGGTGCAGCTCACTAATATAGGATATCGAAGTCAGTCTAAAGTTCTGTGGCGAGGCTTTCTAAGGATCTGGTAATTCGGCGGTCGAAGCTCGAGTAGTTTTTATCCTCAAGTCAGCAGAATGTTTCAAACGTGAACGAAGTGTGGATTATCTTGAATAGAGGAAGGATTTATTGTGCCAATGCATATAATTGAAAATGGATAAATATAGGAAGTCTAGTAACTAGAGCAGGTAAATCTATATATAAAATCTTCTTCAGAATTTTAGGTAAATTGTATAATTAATTACCTTCACAATCAATGTTAAAGAGATTAGCTACAAAGCAAAGATATACTTTTGTTTGTTCCTTCCATGATGTGAGCCATTGTTTTGAGGTTGATCTTGCGTAATTCTGTACATCATTTAGAGTCATTGCTGTCTAGAGCTGATTTTGATAGCGGGAATTGTCCCACATCATCACTCAAGCTCTTTGGACAGCCAGTGATAATTAGGAATGTAGACGTAACAAGAAAGTTCATGATGGTTGATACCGTTTTGATACCTTCTAACCTTCCTAAGGCAATTAATCTAGTAGCAACAAACTTTCCATCTATCGAAGTAAAAGAGTACGATGACACCTCATTAATTGCCAATGCACACGTCGCTAGTCGAGACTCTTCTTTACAATATATTGATAAAAATCCAGTTATAGCTGGGCTACAACAAAATTTTGAAGTCCCGGTAAACTCATTTATATATTATTCATTAGAACGAGGTCTATTGGTAGACAGTGTAGTCTACCCATGGGACTTCCTGGATATAGTCCAAAAAACATTAAAAGATGAGGTTACACATACGATCATTTCACCGAACGCATCGGTAGCAAGAACCAGCGTTATAGAAGGTCCATGTATTATTGAAGATGACGTTATTATTGATGACTTTTGCAAGATTAAGGGTCCCACTTATATTAGCAAAGGGAGTCACGTAGGTATGAGTTCACTTGTTAGGAATTGTATGTTTGGAAGAGGAACAAGAATAGGGTTTAACTGTGAAATAGCGAAATCCTATTTTGCCGGTAATGCCAAGATATCTCATCAAAATGTTATCCTAGATAGTATAATAGGAGAGAACGTTTGGTTTGGCGGCTATTCTGGGACCGCAAATGTTCTCCTTAGCAGAAAGAATATCAAATACGAAATTTTTAATGAGTTGGGAGAGAAGTCATTATTGGATACCGGACTGGACCATTTCGGTGCGGTTGTTGGAGAAAATTGCGCGATCGGTGCGTCGGTTATAATCTTGCCAGGTAGGCAGATTCCTCAGGATACAGTTATTCAGGCAGGAACAATATATGGAATAAAGCACGGAAGCTAATGATCGACCAGTTCATGTAGTAATATTCCTTACTCCACATCATATTATTGTTGTCAGGTATAACCAACTTTCAAAACTACGTTCTCAGATACATCACGGATGGATGATGTAACAAAACTTACCCAGAGCGATACAACTCACGGCAGTGAAAACTGCCGAATAATGAACTATATTCCTCTGCTACAAAAGCATTGAGAAAAATCATGAACTCGCAGGTGCTACAACCGGATGCTAGGACTAGGTCCCAGCTTCCTTAACAATTACTTTAACAGTATCAACGTTAAGATCGAGCTGTTCAGCTATTAATTCCTCAGATATACCTGAATCGTAGAGATTTTTCACTGTTTCCCTTTTCTCTTGATTAATGACATTTAATGGCGGGTACAACGATAACTGAGTTTCTACAGATCTTATGTAATCCAATACTCTTTTAGCTATTTCCTCTATGTCAACTGCCTCGCTACTCGTAGAAAATACCACTATATGATCTTTCACAGGCATGCTAAAGATCTTTACTTTGTTGTGGACATATACGATATATTCTAGATTACCTAGATGTGGTGTAAACATCTTTCTCAAGTCAACTATGTAGGCAGTCTGAGAAAAACTAATTTCAGACTCTCTATTCTTGAGATATTCTGTTACTCCTCCTCTTGTCCCCCCAGCGTAAAGATGTCCTGATTTTTCTAATACGCCTGCAAACCGTATGTTAGATTCTAGTGAAAGTATGTTGTTAGATAGCTGCTCTGCGTTCATTAAATTACCAATAATCTATACAAAATATATACGCTTTTTGGCCTTTTTCGAGCACTTGTCACCTCCCCCGAATCACTGATCAAATATTTTTATAAAATGCCAACTAATTGTGCACTTTTAATACCAAGACGGTCAGATAGTCCTTGATGATTCTACCTCCGACTTGATTACGCTCCAAGGCTCATGAATCGAGTTTCAAGCAACTATTTTGAATTGAATATAAAATAGTAACAGGATCAGTCTTCATAAGAGTTGCAATTAAATTAGACTCTGACCTAAGAGGCGGGACGATGGTGTTAACCATTTAATATGATTATATCAAATACAGTGATGATAGATATTGGCCGAGGGAAAAGATAGAAAAAGTAGGGTAAAGCGAGCAAAAACTAACTCATCTGGGGGAAAGGAAGATTTGGGTGGAGGTGCCAAGAGAGCAGCTGATTTAATAAAGGATGTAGCGAAAAATATTCGACATACTTCTGCAGTAGCTAGGGAGACAGCTGAAGCCTTTCACGAGAGTGGAGCAGTTATGGATCTTGCAGGTGCAGTCCACGATGCTTCATTAGCTGCAAGAGACACTACAAATGTAATCAATCAAACGACTAGAGACGTAAAAGATAGTCATGTCTTAGAGGATACTGCTGGTGCCATTGAAGAGACGGCTGAGGTCGCAAATGAAACAGCAAAGTTAACCAAGGATACTGCTAAGCAAATTCCAAAAAGAGCTCCTAAAACAACCAAGCAAATAAAAAAAGGGATGGCGAATGCAAGGAAAGTGTCACAAAGAGCTGCTAATAAAGCCAAGAAAGTTGCTAAGAAGGGTACTTCTGGTACTAAAAAGAAGGCCACAAAAGTCACTAAGATTGGAAAAGCAAAAATGAAACAACTCAAGGAAAAAACGCGTAAGGTAACAAGACAAGGCACAAGGGGGAAGACTGCGAATCGACGTGTGAAATAATCTGTGAACTTTTTCATTCACGAAATTTCTTTTGACCGATTGTATGACTGCTCAATGTCGGTTGCTTACAGTCATGATTGTTAGTCATACCCATGGCTACCGTAGGTAATTGGGTTGATTTCCTCTCCTACACGCTGAGCTAATGATAGCGATAGTTTCTCCAGCTAGCAAATTGTTCAAATCCTGAAATATCCAGATAATGCTTCGAAGATTAAGAGATATGACTGATAAACAGGAATAAATTTTGGGTGTCATAATTTGATGCTAGTGGTCCTCGACTCTGGAATAAAAATTCTGATTTTTTTAGAGAGGAATGCTTGAACAGAATGTTGTGTCTCAATCTAATGCCAGGCAAGGATTTAATTCGTCCGACAGACGACCGTTAAGGTCTTAGCAAAGTCATTTTTTATATCTTGTAGGATTCATATATGCAATTGTACCCCATACCCTTCAGCGTTGCCAAAAAAACTGTTAATGATGACTTCCCCTTTAGATAGAAGACCACTGATTGCTAGTAGATCCTTTCTAGTAAATCGTCGACTTCCTTCTCAGGCATGCCAAAATAATCAAACATCAATCCGGTTGGCTCATTACTAGGCTTAAAGTCTGTTTTGAGTCTAGCCTTAGCTAGGGTGTCAGAGAGGACTTCCAATAATATCTGGGCAAAATGAATCCATTCCTGTAGCACGGTCATGACCTTTGAACGAATAATCATGACAAATCTCGCGAATGCAGCCACGATAGTGACCCTATATTTTTGCAAAATCTTCTTGTAAGGACTGGAATCAGGAATCCCTCGAATTTCGGAGCATACAATATATTGATAATCATCCAAATTTTTTAGAATCCCACAAGCTCTTACAACGGCGGGTAGAGTACTCTCGGGTCTTGCATTCATCCGAACACTATCAAAAATTCCGTCGACCTTCTCTATGGCAAGTTCTTGTGTAGTTATACCGTCCTTAGACACGAATTTGCAACATTTTGCGTCATTAATGATATATTTTTCGATGATTCTTCTAGAGATGTTCATCATATATTTCACACAGGTGTCTATCTAAATATCTAGCTGAGTGTAGTTGTCGAAAAAGTCGTTGCCATGATCAAATAGTTGCAGTTCGAATAGAACAACTTAGATCTGGGAAAATGGCAATTAATCTGAATTAAATGACATTTCAATCTTATTCACACGTCTTCATTTCACGTACCAATTTCTAAGGCCTTGTCACATCATCCCAGAAATGTCCTTTGGGGAATTAATACTTCCCTCTAAAATCACGCAATAGCTATTGTCTGCTGGTTACAACGAAATATATTTTCAATATGGGTCTGACTTTTAGGTGTCTGGTTGGTGCCTGGTTTGACGAGTTTTCTCCGACTGTCGGATCTAAACCGTAGTCTCCATGATCTCAATTTTTTCTTGTATCAGTTTGCCCCGAACTATGTCAAGCTTTTAGACGATATCGAAGTCTGAACTAGTTGACCTAGTCTCCTGATAATAAATTCCAGATCGCGTTACAATCTAACTGCGATTCATTTTGTATGAAATAATAACATCTCCTCCTCATTCGCCACGCAAGGTATTTCCTAATGCCCTGCATGTTATATACAACCAGTTCTGACGAGAGCCAGGTCGTTGTTTCGAATCCGATCATAGACGCTACAATTAAAATCAAGTTTATCATTATGGTCTAACTACTAATGAAAAGTTGCTTATTGTCCAAAGGACGATACGACGAATGTGTAATTAAAATTTATTATTAAAAGTGTAACCTTTGCACAATCCTGCATTTTTATTTAATCATGCAGATATTGAGTCTCCAGACAAGTTTACTGATATATCGCAAATATATTGAGTTATCCTTGATCCTAATATCCTTGCTACACGGTTTCGATCCAGTACATCAATTATCATAATCGGCAACAATCCCAAACAGTATATGCTAATGAGCCTATGAGACTTTGCACTGGGACAAGAAGAATACGGAATAGCTATCCATTCCTAGGTTATTCAAGCGTGCATTTATCTCCTTCATTGAAAACAAAAGCAAAGTCTCCTGCATTATAATGTTGTGAATAAACAATTTAGTACCAAAATATAATACGATCGGTATGAAAAGCATTGTCAAGTTACTTTGTTCCTCAAAAAGAAATCATCGAAGCTCTTAACTAAAATAATAAGGCTTATATATTGCACACGGCACTTTGATAAATGAATGGCAGCAAAGAAAAAATCCGTAAAGAAAGGTTCAAAAGCTAAGAAGTAAAATTAGAAATATTTTCACTATATTTTTTTATCTTTTTCGATGAAATAGTTTGCTTACTTCATAGTTGATAATATAATAGGTCCGACATCTAAGGGAATGACTAAATGATTATGTTTCATCGTAAAACAGAAAAGAAAGTTAGGATTATGATGCCGTATCTTAGAATATGTTTCATCGCCATGATCATAATTGGCAATCTATAAAGTTGTCAGTACAACTCGTGACGTAATAGAAACTGAATATTAGATGATGTAGATAAAAAAAATGGGCACCGCTTCAGTGTTCAAATTTGGTCCATTTTGAGCCATTCTAATATGTCAGATCTACAAAAGTAAATGAACAAATCTAATGCCCATCTAAAAGATAACGTCAGATTGAGATCATCTGACCACATCCAAGGCATTGTAAGTGGATTTTCTCAGAACGGCTTATAACACTAAATTTTTTGAACCCGCAGTTTCTACAGATTGGACAGCTTTTCTGACTTTTTTCCATTATTTGATATGGCCATTATAATACATGAATATTGGCAATACTATCTACAGCATACCCACTTTTTGAAAATCAAAAATAGAAATACAATGATTCGAGAAAAATATTTTAGGTTTGGAAATCCAAACGCAGTTAGACACTACCCTAGGAGTAGATAGGTGGCGTTCTCTATCCATTCTTCTGGTAATGTGTCGTTTTGCCTATTTTTTGTAAAAGGGATTGCCCACATTCTCTTTTAATTTTTCGTAGTGAACTATTCATTTAACATGGTATAGACAATAGAACAATTAGATACAAAACTGATTAGTCCCTAAAACAGCAGATATATTGTGACGGATATAGAAAACGGGTAAGAAGCAGGCAGTGGAAGCTGGATATAATAGATCTCTTGCGTAATTAGCAGTTATGATCTATCAATGCTGTCTATTTTCACTGTATTCTTAGATTGAAATCCTGTTAGACTGCATAACTCTAAAGTTCAGTAGACCAGATATTATATCA
>JANWJI010000011.1 GCA_025449515.1 Nitrososphaeraceae archaeon
GCAGTAGTTTGGCTATTGTCTGACAAAGCATCTTTTGTCCTAGGTCATACATTGTTAGTTGATGGGGGAATAGTCAGTCGATGATGAGTCAAAAGATTGCCGTTGTTACTGGTAGCTCAAGTGGTATGGGATTTGAAACTTCCCTTATGCTGGCAAGAAGCGGATTTCATACTTTTGCAACAATGCGTAAGCTACACAGAGCAGGAGGATCAAAGGAGATATCAGACATTGCAAAAAATGAGAATCTCAAAAGAATCAGTATGGTTATGAAACACAGTGACCGAGCATCATGACGATTTTTTATGCGTCTTAACCTAACCTAGCTTTAGTGAGCCTATTAACTTTTCTATTACTCCTTATCAATCGTCATCGTATTCTCTGATTTCATTAGCCTCTTCCTCAGATATGACTTTAGTAACAATGGCGGCCTCTTCGGCACGATTCTCTCTTTCGTATTTCGTACGAAGATATGATAATGCATGAATCTTATCCCAGCCATTTTCCTTTGCCAATCGCTTAGCCTCTTTTTTGATGTACCTTTCGCTGTCCGATTCTATAACCTGCCTAAATGTCTTCAAGCGTCTCATCGTATTAGAATGTTTTGTGTTTATTGCTGGCAATTTGTAAATTTGTGGTATAATGAACTGCCGATACGAGCTGTTAATCGGTTAAGTGCAGATTTATATGAGTACCTGCTAAATGATCACCTTCCTTACTTACGGTCACAATATTATTACTGTTATTCGAGTACTCTCACAGTTGTTATAGTATATACAAATAAACCATTTCCGAGCTGGAGTGATTTTTTGCTTTATGATACTAGATGAAGAACAATTAATGCAAAACCTGCAACAAGGATTAGCTCAGAGCCAACGAAAATAGCCATAAGCCGCAAGATCCAGTTTGTTATATACGGGTATGATTACTAATAAGACAATGTCCCAAATTGAAATGAATAAGGCAGTTATTCAACGCTATTTTGAAGCATACAATAACAAAAATGAAGCAGTACTTGATGAGATAATAGACCCGGAATATGTAGACCACGGTCAATCTGCTTATATGGGCTCCCCTGGAATAGGAGTAACAGGAGCAAAGCATGACCTTCAGAATTCATTATACAAATTAGATGATCTCAATTACGTGGTAGAGGCAATGATTGCGTCAGAAGCTTACCCGGATCTTGTGGGTGCATATTGGAAAGGATCATTGACACCAAAAGCAACGTACTCAGAAACTCAGCAAACTAGTAAAATAATTAGTTACAGGGGCGTAAGTATATACCGAATTCAAAATGGAAAAATGGTAGAAACTTGGCATGTATTTGACGGCTTACCACTGAAACTGCTTTCTACCTAACTCGCTGCTACTACTATCTTCATACCTGAAGTCTGAATGGTCAAGGATGACATTAAAGAGACCACAGTAAGGTATTTGGTGAGCCTCTCAATAGAATGCACATAAATTTTTATCATCATTGTATGTATACCAAAGTGCCAGTCTATACATCCGGCCTACCATTTTCGAAAATATTTATAATATGGCATGCCGCATATCGTATTAGAAGAACACTATTTTCAGATATAATTATGCTGGATCGAAATTGTCCGATGTATTAAAACTTACTATATCTTAACAGGATTAAATACACTGGTTCATATTGACTAATTGCTACTACCTATAAATATCAATCTGTAGAGTCGACAGATATAATGTTTAAGTCCTGAGGGTTTTACCTATCCATAGAATCAGCTAGTCGCAAGTTCAGGGAAGATTCATTAACTTCAATAGCTCAGATTTTATGCTTCTTAGGATCTTTATTTGACATAATGCTCTATCGATCTTAGATTATGTTCCTTGTTCCTTACATTAGAATGTAAACTGTGGCAAAGATATCTCTCCATAGTAATCATTCTGCGACACGGATATTGCTCTACATATATTCCTTGAGTGGCATATTGGAATTTTTGGATCATCCATGAAAGAATCATTTACTGAGCTTGAAGCAGCCGTATCACATAGGCATGTAACCCTTGCAAATATGGACTTTCATATAGAATTTGTCACCAGATAGTTTGCAATGTCTACAATACCAGTTAGCGCCTGACCTGTAGATATCTCCGGCATTATTTTTTATTTTGGGGTCAATTGGTTGTGGTTGTTGAAGGGTTATTTTAGGATGAAGAGAGATCTGCATATCGATAGTATTATCTTTATTATTTTCAGACTCTAATGGGGCTGTGACGGCAATGACGGCAGTGACGGCAGTGACGGCAGTGACGGCAGTGACGGCTCCTGGGATAGTGCCCTACCCTTTTTCTATGATAGTAGAGTTAATTTCTTGTTGATTTGTTGTAGTCACTACTATGACATTATTATCATTAATATCATTGGCACTATCTGATTGAATCGCTGATTAGTCTCCTCACGAATAGCATGTAGGTCCTTATATTTCAGTTTCATTGCTTGCATTTCTCTATCCTTTTCACACAATTTTGCTTCAAAGCTCTTAACTCTAGCTTTTAGTGCAGTATAATCTGAGAATGTAAATACTTTGTGCGCTATAACGAATGTAATGTGATCATCTCATTCATCTCTTCTGTAGTCTAAAAACGCGATGATTAATGCCTTTAAATTCTGTTTCTATCTTTATATGGTAATGTCGGGATTAGATTCTGCCTACAGCGACAAGCTGACTCTTCTTTATTAGTGATTCTGGCTTAATATATGCAAGTTTTGGATTATGCTGCATCATTGACATAATCTGATTCATCTGGTCGCGCATAACCTTTATCTCCTGCTCATGTTTAATCTCCATAAGTTCAATTTCATCCTTCTTTTTAGTTAGTTCATCTACCTTCTTGCGTAAACGGAACTCTTCGTTTATGGCGAGGTCGTTTATCCCCGAAACATACCCCAATGCCTTGTCGTTACCTTCTAACAATTCCGTGTCTGATGGCTTAAAGTAGGATTTTGTGAGACCCGATTTGTGACCCATTAGGTATTCACTGTACAAAGGATTCATACCTGAGTTTATACAGGTTGTTGTGAAGAACTCACGAAAGCCATGTGTTTCCATTATCTCAGTGCGGCCACCTGTTGATATTCGTACTTGAGAATCATCTAGTAGCCTATTCACAGTTCTTGCTATACCTTCCGCTCCGATAGGACGCGGCCTATGAACCTGTGTTATAGCATCAAATTCTTTGCGAAATAGTGGTGTGTCAGGTGTCAATCTCTCACCTAGTTTCTCTTGCCATCCCAAGTACTGGTGTATTAATTCGGTACACTCAGGCGTACAAAACGTAACATATGATTCTTGCTCCGTCCTGTACACCCTGAATTTCAACAAGTTGTACTCATCTATCTTTTCCATATCCTTTAGCCTAAGGCAGGGTAAAGCGCCACGACGCATTCCAGATGAGGCCATAAGCAAAATCATGGCCTTATCTCGCAATGGAGCAAAATCTACCAATCTTTTTATTTCATCTCTTGTGTAAGGTCTGTCCTCTATAACAGCATGGTGTTTTCCTCTAAATTTTTTTAATTTGCGCCAGTTTACTATTACGTCATTCATTTGATAAAAATGGGAGACTCCTGCTATTCTTGCTGATATAGTTGCCGATGATAATTTTTTGTCTTATCGCATATGTATAATATAGTCCCGTATTATTCCTTCCAGTTTATGTGGATCTGCATCTAGTGTTAACAAATCTTCGTATCTTTCTACTTTGACAAAATTCTTAAAATATGACAAGTAATCTTGGTAACATTTTTTTGTTACCTCGCTATCAAGACTATCAATAAAGTTTCTGTAAGGTTCTTGTTGCATAGACAATTCTGTTATATGACTTACTTTTGCTGCTATTCTTGCCATTACCTACTATCAGTAAATTAAGCGTTAACCAGTATTTATACACACATTATGGTGTGTAGAATTTAAGTTTGAATGAAAATAACTATTAAATGTAGAACAATTGTTTTTAATAATGCTAGCAATACCCCTGGAATATTTAGATGACAGTTAGTTTTGTTTGGAAAGTGAAAGCCCAAGATGATCATCATGCGCAAGTTTGATTTAATTCAGTTTAATTATGATCGAATATTCTTGCAGAGTATTCAGCTAATTTTTTTAGAGCCCGAATTCTCTCATCTCTTTCTATTTCCGCACCTTCAATCGCAGACGCTAAATAGCTAATTGATCTATCGTAAATCTTTCGTGCTACAGGATATGGCACTCCATCCTTACCGCCATGAGCAAAGTTAAATTTTACAGGATCTTGCCACGATGCTTTAGTTCCGTAAATTAATTCTCCAATTAATGACAGAGATCTTACAGTAGCAGGACCAACTCCAGGAATAGAAAGCAATTCTTCGTAATTTTGTGGTTGAATATCATAAATTCGTCTGAATAGATTCCAGTCCAACTTACGAGGCATCTGATAATGCTCAATTAAATTGTTGTTATCAATATGTCGACTATTTAAAACTAACTTCTCCGGAATTAGCCAAGTATCTAATGTATTTCTTGTATCCAAAGTAAGTATGCTTGTTACTTTATGAACTGATGATCTTAGATTATCAATATTATCTGTTACCAGATCGACACAAATTCTTTGGTTATCTTTTGAATTAATTGATGTCATATTGAGAACATTAGAACTTTTATATTTACTTATGATTGCAGAATGTGGTTCTAAAATGAAACTCTTGATCTTATCTGAAATCCAGTGATACCTTCTTGCCATTCCATTAACTTGATTCATACCTTGTTGAATTATTGCCCAATTCCCATTTTTGTCAAAAAGGATCACATGATGATATAAGGAGTAACCATCTTGGACTGCTGCATTGTCAATTTTTGCTGCCATTCTACTTGCATATAACAAATCATTAATCTTAGCAGAAGACAGATTGTAGTGCTTTTCGGCAAGCTTTGGGATATCATGTTTGGTTGTTGTAGATTTCTTCCCTTTTCCTCCAGCAATAGAAATTCCATGTACATCTTCTTTCAATGCCTGATTTAGAACTCCAGTTACCACAGTTGTAACTCCGGATGAATGCCAGTCAAACCCCAGTACACA
>JANWJI010000012.1 GCA_025449515.1 Nitrososphaeraceae archaeon
AGAGTAATTTTATAGCGGTTTTTGATCTTTTTCAAGACAAGATATGGCATAGATTCTGTCTCTTAAGAAATACGATGTGAAATATATATGAGATTGTACCATATTTAATATGCCATTGGAAGAAGGGTATAGTAACGAGATAAATAACACAAAACGTAGGACTACAAAGAAAGGAGTAATAGTGACTTGTATAATTGTAGCTGGGATTATTCTTGGGAGTTTTTTGGTGTACGTAATACCATAGCACCATAAAACCAGCTAAGTATGAAGGCATCAGATCATGTCTTCATAATATCCGTCATTTCTGACCAAAGTATATCAACGAAGATAAGTGATTATGAACAGGAATCATACAAGGTGAGTTATTAACAGCCGAAAAAATAATACACAAATACCTAGTCGATATCTAGTATCATAAATTGGCAGGGGCCAATAATTTTGCTGTTGAAAAGTCAAAGTCTGAGAGATGTGTAGACTGGATGAACTCATACTCGAAGAAACACAACAAGAAATTTGAAGCTACGCTCAGCGGTAGTCATCTTACAACAAAAAATTTTGGAGAATTTGAGATGATCTCCTGGAAAGGTGATTGGTCGTTTGCTCGACAGGTCGTCGTTCGCGCCAGTAGTAAGGTAGGTGCAAAGGTTATCGAAGCTGGATATCATAAGAAAGGCAATATCGTCCAGGCGTTTTTTGGTATTAATCAAGAATTTGCAAAAGTCTATAGCAATGGTAATTTTGTTGGAAATATTATACTGGGAACTAAATCAGGAAAATGGATCGCAAAATTTGAAAAACTGGGATAAAGGCATGAACGCATGACTAATGGCATTTCTTGCAGCCTAATATTCTTCTATTCTTGTTAGACCTGGAGCGACGATAACGACATTAATTTGCCAAATTAATCTGTGGCAGTTGTTTCCATAATCCATTCCAGGTATAAACCAGCAGATCTAGTAGTTCTTTAACTACACAATCATTCAGCCTAGTCTGATTTCTTGAGGAGTAGACCGTGTTTCTCGTCATAACCTGTAACCATGACTTTTGAGCCTAACGGTAGATCAGCTGAAGTTGCGATATTACTCAAAAAGCCTGATGCTCTTATGGGTTTATCGCTCAACTTGAAAACTACCCAAGCATACGATCCTGCGTCTTCAAAACCCTCCGGTGCAACCGAGAGTATAGTGTATGTAACTACGGTGCCAATTCCATCAAGCTCTACAGATTTGAAGGAATTTTTGCCGCATTTTTCGCAAAAGTATACAGTTTCGAGCATGTACTGACCACAATTTGTGCATTGATTAGCAAGTATCTTTCCTTTGATTGCAGATTCAATAAATTTATCCCGGACGCCGTGGCTGTCTCCATGTTCCTGTTTAGTATCAGGCATCTATTACTTAACCTTCTTAAAGATATGGACCGCAGCACTGGCACCTGTGGCCCCAAAATTATGAGTTAGGGCTATCTCGGCATCTTTTACAGTTCTCTGTCCTGCCTTACCTGTGAACTGCTCGAATACCTCGACGACTTGTCCAACACCTGTGGCACCTATTGGGTGACCCTTAGCCTTTAACCCCCCGGAAGGATTAATGGGAATTCTCCCAGATAATTTTGTATCACCCTCCCTTGTCCGAGATGCAGCTTTACCCTTCTCAAAGAATCCCAGGTCCTCGGTGTCAATTATTTCCGCAATTGTAAAACAATCATGTACTTCAGCGAAGTCAATATCACTCGGAGTAACACCTGCCATCTTATATGCCTCTTTTGCCGCATTGACAGTACTTGGTATAGTCGTAATGTCCGCTCTACCTTGTATAGCCGCGGGGGAAGCACCTCTGCCTGAGCCAATAATTTCCATATATGGTCTACCGATAGACTTCGCAAATTTTTCACTACAGAGTATCAGTGCAGATGCTCCATCTGAAAATGGACAGCAATCATAAAGCTTCAAGGGAGATGCTACAACTGGTGAATTCATTACTTCATCTATTGTTATCTTTCTTCTCACATGAGCTTTTGGATTAAGTATACCATTCTCATGGTTTTTCACTGCAACGTAGGCCAGATCCTCCTCAGTGGCTTTATAGGTTGAAAGATAGGCCCGGGCAATCGAAGCGAAAAGACCTGGAAAAGAAGCGCCATTACCACCTTCGTAAAAAAAATCAGAACAGTACGAGAAAAGAGTTGTACTTTGAGTGGTTCCAGTATGTGTGATTTTTTCTACACCAACCGCCAAAACGCAATCATAAAATCCCGCATAAACATTTGCAAAAGCTTCTCTAAGCATCACGGATCCTGAGCCACAGGCCGACTCGATAGTAAGGCCAGGAACATAAGGGATTCCCAGATTGCTCATGATTACTGGTGCGATATGAACCTGCTTATCAGCAGCCCCAAAAACATTAGATATGTATCCAGCTCCAATATCTTTTGGACTGATACCCGCAGATAGTATAGCATCCCTTGACGCGTTCAAAGCCAGTTCTATAATACTCTCGTTAAGCTTACCGTATCTGGTGCTACCTGCCCCTAGAACACAGACCTTATTTGTCATATTCGCAAATTACATTTTTGAGTATAAAAAGGTACAGATACAACATCAGCCGGTACAAAATTGATGCGTATTGGTATCCAATATGCTAGATCCCTTGGTAGGTGTGTGAATATCCAAATATCCAGGGCATCTTTCCCAAGAACCTCCTTCAGGATAAGTTCTAACGGAAGACCAATCATATTTTACTAACAAGACTCAAACCATCGGATAACACCTGACGTGCACTAGGAACTATCTATTGTAGTCGCCACAGGCCGTTGTCTAAATCTCAATAAGAAGAGCATCGGAAAGCCATGATAAAATTTTGATGGACAATTCTACCCACGCTGCCGTTTGATTGTAAGATGATATATCAATGAGTATTAGACAATGTTTTTTCAATATCGCGGTTCTTACAAAAAATATCCAAATTATTTCCGTATACGTCAGTACGACGGTTTTCAAGCAGCGGCAGCGACGCTCTGACATCCCTAACCCTGGATGTGTCAATTTCTACAATTTCCATACCCTCCCTATTTCCCATATCCAAAAGAACTACGCCGAAGGGATCTATAATCATACTTCTTCCAGTATAGATATTCCCGACTTGATCAGGTGCGATTACAAAGGATCCATTCTCAATGGCCCTGGCTTTAAGCATCGTCTGCCAATGTTCCTCTTTTAATATTCCGTGAACCCAAGCGGATGGGATAATAAGCACATCAGCACCATACCCTGCCAATATTCTTGACATTTCAGGGAATCTGATGTCGTAGCAAATCATGATTCCTACCCTAGCTGATCCAAACATAACTGGTTTATTGATTTTATCACCTGCTATGAATTTGGCCGACTCTTTAAACCCTAGAGCGTCGTACAGATGGAGCTTTCTATAAACCGAGGAGATTTTTCCCGTCGAATCAATCATTACTGCCGTATCGTAAACTCGTTGCTCAACTATATTATCGGATTTCTCGTAAATAGTTGCGATCATTGGAATGTTGTTAATTCTGGCTGCTCGTCGCAGTGCAGTAACGAATTTACCCCTGTTCACCGTTTCTGCGGTATTAGCCAAGGTTTTCACATCTTGCTTTGCTGGTGAATAGCCCATTAGAAATTCTGGAAAGCAGATGGCGTTAGCATTATCATCTGCCGCGCGACGGATGTATTCGATGGCAACGCTGAGATTATCAGCCTTCGACTCTGACGATTTCATCTGCACAACAGCGACTCTAAAAGTCTTCACGAATACCTAGATCGGTAGCAATGGTTAAACTAAAGCATTGCTACTCATCCTCATCAGCGTTTGTTATCTAACAGCAGGAGTCTGTTACAAATCATAGCAATATGCGAAAGAATGATTGGATGCCAAGAAAGCCGCTGTCAAAGTAAGAGGAATTTATCGTAAATTGTTAAATGCCAATATAAAAAACGAACATAATGCCGCTCCGACAAAGGAGCTTAGAATATTAACCATATTATTATCAATAAGTCGAAATCCTCTGTCTCGAATTGTGACAACATTACAGTGGACGATCTTAGTTTCTGAATATTTATCACATACTGCACATCTGTATTTGCATTGCAAGGTTTCTCCTAAAGCGCTATCCGCGTTCGTAGACAAGATACCTGATGTTATGCATGCAACTAAGATTATTATAAACTGGCCAATATTGCTAGAAAAAAGCAAGCCACAAACTGTTCCAATGATCAAGGAGCCTGCAATCGCTGCAATCTCACCTCTTAGTGTCACCCCTCCTGAATGTCCTCTTAAAATAGACCTGCCATTTAAAATAGATCTCGGAGTGGATTCACTTAGTAACCCAACTTCAGTTGCAACTGTGTCGGCCAATGCAAATGCCAGCGAACCCGCATAGCAGAATAAATACAGATTATTATTACCTGAAATGTAGTATATTATTGCAAATAAAGCAGGTAAACCTCCGTTAGCCAAGACACTGGCCCAGCCTCTAGCTCCCCGGTTTTTTTCCGAATAACCCGCGAATTCCTTTTGCTTATATTTATGCTTAGTAAAGTATGATGCAAGTAGGAAGAAGGAAAGCAATGCCAAAAACCACGAGACACCTCCGAATGACAAGGTGATGAATCCTATTGGTACTGCAGTAAAGGCACCGTAAACATCAACTGCCTTGATCCTGTATGCAAGAATCGTTAGAGCGATCAACACTGAAAGCCACCCTACCAACTGGTCCAATGGCAGCACAAGGTTATTCCTGTTTCCTCTTATACATAGGCTTCAATTACTAAGAATAGAATACCATGTTCGGGGAACCGTCGAGTGTTTCAAGGTGGTATTCTGCTCAATTTTGATTCATGTACGTAGTAATGATTATCACCGAATTGCTACGTGACGATTGCAAATCGTCTAACCTACATTTTCGAATGTTTGGAAATGAGGGGTAAAGGATCATAATTTGGAATTTAGCCGCATACATGCAAAGTCTACAGTAAATGCTAAATGTGTTCTGGATCGTAATTACTCTGAATATTTTGGGGCTCCGAGACAACATCCTCTTATCAAACTTGAAAAAACAGATAATTGATTGCACTCTGTGCCCTCGTCTTCTACAATATTCGACTAATATTGGGAGAATAAAAACCAAACGTTTCGCCAATGAACAATATTGGTCAAGACCTGTTCCAAGCTTCGGAGACCCAAGAGCCGAAGTATTAATAATTGGTCTAGCACCTGCCGCTCATGGCGGCAACAGAACTGGACGAATGTTTACAGGCGATAGCTCCGGAGATTGGCTAATAAAGGCATTGTATGAATCGAAATTTGCAAATATACAAACTAGTGACCATAAGGATGATGGACTCGTATTAAGCAACGTATACATTACCTCGGTCGTAAGATGTGCGCCCCCTAATAATTTGCCCCTTGGTTCTGAAATAGAAAACTGTTCAGAATACCTTTTGAAGGAATTGCAAGTTCTAAAAGCAATCAGGATCGTCCTTACGCTAGGACTAGTTGCCTTTCACACGTATCGTAGGGTTTGCCATTTAGAGCCAGTTACATTTAGCCATGGAAAAACGTATTCGATTGACAAGAATATTACTCTCGTGGCATCCTATCATCCTAGCAAACAGAACACGAATACTGGGAGGCTAACATGGAAAATGTGGACAAGCATATTTAGAACTATAAGGTTGTTATTGATATCAGAAAGTGATTGATTTTCATAAATACCAAATAATTAGTTAATTGATGAGGTTCGAATTAGAAATTCGTTCTACATTCTCAGTTAAATCTATCTCGATAACCTCTGAGATTCTCTGGTGTTTTGATCAAGCTGATCGGTCAGGTTAATATCGACTCTCTTGACACATCGTATGGGCAATTTGCCTCCGTGCTAGGCTAAATAATTTTGTTTTGGCATAATACTAGTCTCAATATCTCTTTGTTCCTCATTCCTAATCACGATTTCTTCGAAATACCTCACAATTGTAACTTCATCGATTTTAGGTATCACGATTCTCTTGTTTTCAATAAGATCTAATAAAAGTGATGGAAAATTTACCCCTGCGAGTGTTGTAAAAATTGTGCCTCCACCCATCCTAGGATTTACTTCGACCAACTTCAGACTTCCGTCTGAAGATTCCTTCATCTGAATACAGCATGGTCCCCTTATCCTTATACGATTGGCAATATTCATACATAGTTCTTCAAGTTTTGCGTCCCTTACAATTTTTCCCTTGGTAGAAATTCCAGCCTTAGTTTGAATTCTAATTCTTGGCACAGCTATCAACGGTTTTTCATTTAGATCGCACAGCACATCAATTGTATACTCTGTTCCTGGAAGAAACTCTTGATATATCAAATCATCCATTTTTGATGAAATGTATTTCAGGTCAGATTCATCGTCTATTCTTATAATACCACGGCTGCCCTTGCCGAACCTTGGTTTTGCGATAATAGGGAATTGGTTGATATGATTAGGATCATCAGTGGTCATGGGCAGAGGAAAATCATCACGCAAATATTGATAGGTCTGCATTTTGTCACGACAAATTTCAAGGCTCGTTCTGTCACTGACTACAGCGTGAACTCCCATTTCTAGGAGCTGTTTCCGATGTTCGCTGTAGGGATAAATATCGTATCCAGAAGTAGGCATAAGAACCTGAACCTTATGCACTTTGATTATCTCCAATAGCCTCTTTAGGAATGATTGGTCATCAGCTTCAGGAATTACCTCATTGAAATCAGACATGAAAAAACCAGCTGAAAGATAGCTCGAATCCGTCGCCACTATCTTGCCCTTATATCCACTCATCCTCAATGACTTTATTGCATTTATGCCCGCTGGTGCAGCCGCGCCTGGAATAAGTACAACAGATATTTCCGGTCTAGCCAACGGACATTACCAAGATGTACTCTATATTTAACGTTGTATTAAATATTTATATATATAGCTATTTGCTGCTACATTTAAGACTCACTAGATTGGTGAGAATTACGATAGAATAGCCTATGGACACGTCAGCAGATCATCATATTCATTCGACGTACAATGATCATTCTGATTCAGATCTAACTATAAGAAACGTAATTGACATTGCAGAAAATAGAGGCTTAAGGAAAATCGCCTTCACGGAACACGTCAGAAGAACATCTGACTGGATCCCAAAGTATTTAGCTGAAATACAGATATATTCCAAAAATTCATCTCTAGAAATAATATCTGGATTTGAGGCAAAAATTCTCTCAAACGGCAGCATTGATTGTCCATATGAATATCAAAGCAAATACTTTTTGATTGCGAGTTTTCACACTATTTTTGGAAACAAGGAGTGTTGGATCAATGCCCTAAAATCAGCCATTAGAGATCCTACCGTGGACGTTATTGGCCATCTCGCTCCAGAACCAGGTTTTAAGATCAGTGCTCCTGAAATAGATTCCATAGCCGAGGAGATAGTACAAAATCAGAAAGTTGTTGAGTTAAATTCCAAATACCGCAGACCGCCATTAGATTGGATAACCTCCTTTAAAGGCAGGGGGGTAAAATTTCATTTAGGTAGTGATGCCCATAGCCTTCGATCCGTAGGATGCTTTGAGAATATAAATCACCTAATCGCCGCAGCCGATCGATCCGTATAGATAGTATATCGCTATGTTTTGTATTGAATCGTATATTCCAACAGCTCCGATATATTTTTATAAATAATTTTATTGACTAATCTACTATAGTATTATTAGATGTAGCTAATAGGTGATTATCTTAGAAGACTCTCTACTATAAAATAGATTAAAATTTCTTAAATCGGTTGCATTTCAGAGTTGAATTGTAACTTGTTGATATACTGCAGACGTTTGAACGGAAATTTATATAGTAGTTGGGATTTCCTATGTTAGTCAATAATTACATGGCTACATCGGAAATAGGGCAACGACATAGCGTGAGATCTCTATTTTCGAAATTTGATACCGTTAGAAATCAAGAGATTTCTGATTACATCTCTTCTTTTCCTGAAAGCCTTTCTGAAGCAGCCGAGAAATTGCTAATACGAAGTGGCGAGTCGCCCATCCTGAGTGAGATAGTTGGGGCTAATCGAGCGAGAATTGGAAAGCATATCGAAAATTTTCATAATCAAGCTGGGACAACTGGTCCTAATATCGATAGGTGCATTACTGCGCTAAAAAGCGCTTCGACCGAAATACTAGTGTCAATTCATCAGCCAAACCTTTTTGCATTTGCTGGAGTATATAAGAAAATCATCCTTTTACAATGCTTGAAATCCATAGCCGAACGCATAAACAGTACTAGGAAATTTGTAAATCTGTTTCTCATAGTCGATCATGATTTCATGGATGAGTATTGGATACGACATGCTCAGCTACCAAGCTTACGTCATTCTAATGGTATACTTGAGCTTAGGTTCCCAATCAGAACTCACGATAGATGGCGCTTGATGTGCAATATGCAAGCACCAAGGATTTCTTTAATAGATTATTGGCGCAAACAAGTAACATCGTGGATAAGAAACGCGAATTCCTCGTTATTCCCAGGCAAAGCAGAAAAATCTCAGCTATTCAAAAATTTGGATGAAATGTGGGATCAGGTCGCAGAATCATACTCAAGATGTAAATCCTACGCCGATTTTAATTCATTTATTATATCGCGTTTAGTAAATACAATTTGGGGATACGATACCTTGTTCGTCAGGTTGTCTGATATACCAGAGGTATTTGAAGATGGGTTCAGGTTCCTGATTTCCAATTATAAAAAGTACGCATTAGCATTAAACCAGAGTGAAGAAATATTTACTAGTCAAGGAATCAACACTGGTGTTAGTTCGAGCTCTTACCTTAATGCACCAGTATGGCTTCACTGTAAATGCGGAAGCAAGGGTTCAGCAAAGATAATTGAAAATAAGCTGGAGCGATTATATCTAGTTGGTAAATGTATAGCATGCAAGAGTGATCTTCGAATTGGAATTGGCTCTCTGAATGCCATTGACTTGTCTGGTGAAACATTACATTCCATATCCCCCAGAGCTATCCCTATTTTATTACTATTAGCCAGAGATCTTGGCATCGAATGTTATGCTTCAGGGACAGGAGGAAGCATTGGCTATATGTTAGTAGGGAGTTTGGTATTTAAGCGGATGGCAGTTAATATGCCCCTAACGACTGTTTGGCCCTCTGCAGATATTTACAACGGAATTGGGCAATCAGAAGCGTTGACCAATATGAGAGTAAACAGCGAAATTGAACTAAAATCCTACATGGAAAAACTGAAAATTATGGATGCTGAATTTGCAGAACGAATAATGCCACTAATCGACGAGCGTACTATGAGAATCAAATCCGGACAATCTGTGCAGAACATTCTCAATGACGTGTTTACATTGAAGGAATCTCAAAGAAAAGTTCGTAGCCTCATTAAGATCGCGACTAAA
>JANWJI010000013.1 GCA_025449515.1 Nitrososphaeraceae archaeon
AAAAATTCAGAATTCCTTATTAGCGGCTTTGTCGCCTTTATCTCTGCTCTAAGAGCACTATTCCAGAAATTGATCTTGAGTGGCAGGTCTCTGTAGCTAGAGATCCATCTGGCAAATGCCCAGTATGCGATTGTTTCAGAAGTTGGCCTGAGGGCAAGTCTTTCGGACAGATCGTTGCTACCAGCCCTTGTGACCCAGAATACTTCTGAATTAAAGCCTTCAAAATGCTCTTCTTCTTTTTTTAGCAATGCCTCTGGTATCATGACTGGTAAGAAGCCGTTCTCATGGCCTGTATCTTTAAGATACTTATCAAAGGTTTCTCTAATCGATTCCCAGATGGAATAGCCATAGGGCCGTAAAATGAGAGTACCCTTTGTGGATCCGTAGTCCGCTAGCCCACTCTTGAGGACAAGTTGACCATACCAATCGCTAAAGTTATCTTCTTTTCTTACAGTCAGACCAATTTCCTTTGCGGAACTCAATAATTACGTCGCATAGTTTTTGATTTATGAAGCTTTGCTCGAGCAGATTACAATGGATCTCCTTTACAATAGACTTGCCCGGTTATCCTACTATGAAAATTCTTACAAACATAGCACTGTATAAATCCAACCTCCTTCTCAAGAACAGGACAGTCTACAGCTTCTAATTTCATCCGCTTCAACATTTTGGGACTAACACCTTTCAGCTTCAGCTTTCCTTTGTCATCCATCATTCCAACACTATGTAATTCAGCTTTAGCCTGATCAGTTAGCTTCACCGACTTTTCTACCTGTTTCACTGGAACCACGTATTTTGATTCCGATGTTTCATTCATGGAGCAAAGAAATACCGTGGTAGTATAATACTTTTGTTAACTCATCATCTATTCAGTCGGGTAATCATAATAATTAGCCATAAAAATAATTGGAAACTATATCAGGATTGTTTTAACAAGTGATTTCTTTGACAAGATTAATATATTATGGAAGGGGCTTTGCCAATAAGCGCGAAATATGCTGATTATCTTCGATGTAGAGGGCGTTTTGTTAAATGCAGAGTATCTTCCGGTCCTGGCTCAAGTCTTTGGTCAGGAAAAGGAAAAAGAGATTTGGGATATTACTAAGCAAGGAATACGAGGCGAAATAAATTGGGAGGAAGGATTACGGAAGCGTGTGGCTGCGTTACGCGGCGTGGAGTTCGAAAAAGCAAAACAAATAGCCGAAAACCTTGAAATTATGCCCGGGGCCAAAACATTATGCTCTGCATTAAAAAGGGCAGGTTGGAAATTGATAGCCGTGTCTGGTGGCTTTACGATAATTACTGACAGACTGAGGGAGGAACTCGGACTTGATAGGATATTTTCCAACGAACTCTTATTCAGAGATGGAAAGCTACATGATGTACGCCTAAACGTGACATCAGATAAGGCCGTTGCAGTAATCCCGATGATCAAAGAATTGAATTATTCCAAGGAGGATATAGTTGTAGTAGTCGACGGTGCTAATGATTTAAAACTCTTCGACCTATCTGGCTATACCGTCGGATTCTGTCCTGTCGATAAGGTAAAGGAAAAGGCTGACGCCGTCATAGAAGTTAGGGATTTATCAATCTTGATGCACTTATTAGAGAAAAAATTCGGCAAGGCTGTTGTAATTGCAAAGTATTAATTAAATAAAAATTTATACTACTAAATCAAGTCTACATGCTTGGTTGCAAGGATCGAACTAATCCCAATTAGAGTTCAGACAGATGTTTGCGCGGGTGAGGATCTGTGCGAGCTAATTATGCAGACTACGGAAGAAATTGGAGAATGCATTGAAGATGATGACATTCTAGTTATTGCCCACAAGGTCGTATCAAAGTCTGAAGATAGATTTGTAAATTTGAAAAATATTGAGCCATCAGAAGAATCAAAGAAACTGGCAAGGACAAGCAGTAAAGATCCGAGACTAATTGAGCTTATTCGAAGAGAATCTAATGATATTGTCAGACATTCTGGAGGAATTATAATAGTTGAGACGAAATTAGGCTTTATCTGTGCAAACGCAGGAATAGATCAGAGCAATGTTAGCGTCGAAGGTGACGTTGCTCTATTGTTACCAGAGAATCCTGACAAGTCAGCTGCTTTGCTAAGAAGTTACATAAGAAATAAAAGTGGAAAGGAAATTGCAGTCATCATAAGTGATACCTTCGGAAGACCATTCAGACAGGGTCAGACGAATGTAGCCATTGGGTTAGCTGGAATTGAACCAATAGAAAGTTACATAGGAAAGTCGGATATATTCGGCAAGAAATTGAAAGTAACCGAAATAGCCGTAGCAGATGAAATTGCTTCAGCAGCCGAATTAGCTATGGGAAAGACTAGCAAGATACCAGCAGTCATAATAAGAGGATATTCCTTTACAAAGTCGAATAGTTCTAGTGTTTCAAGCCTGATCAGAAGCAGAAAAATGGACCTTTTTAGAGATTGAGATGAAAAATCATGATACAAGTGTTAAGTTTCTAAACCTTTAATATATTGAAATTGCTATTAATTTAGCTAAACTAAAATGAACAATGCTAGTGAGGACCTTCCTGATAAAACTATTGACGTGCGTGGTCTCTTCTGTCCAGAACCTGTATTCAGAACTAAAATGGAAATGGAAAAATTGCATATCGGAGATAGAATAAAAATAGTCGCAGATGATCCGGCCTCTGAGGAAGATATTTCTAGATGGGTGAACAGAAACGGTCATGAATTGCTGTCCGTAAAAAAGGCAGATAACGATTTAGAATTCATAATAAAAAAGGCTAAGTAGATTATGACTGCTTTGACCAGTTCCAATCTGATCGAACGAATCGGCAATACGCCAGTTATAGAATTAAAATCATTTTCGACCAAGAATGTAAGATTTTATGCGAAGCTAGAATGGTACAACCCATATGGTTCCGTGAAAGACCGAGCTGCCTATTGGATGATCAAGCACGCAGAGAGGGAGGGCGTTTTGAAAAAAGATAAGAGCATTATTATTGAACCGTCTTCTGGAAATACGGGAATTGCACTGGCCGGAATTGCCAGTACATTAGGCTATAAAGTTGAGATAGTAATACCTGAGAAAGTGAGTATAGAAACCAAGGATATTTTGAGAAGGCTAGGTGCCACCATACATGAGACCTCTGATGATCTGTGTCCCAGAGTGGGAGCTGGAACCGATCAGAGTATTGCCCTAGCGAAAGCGATATCTAAACCACGGCCGGACATATATTATATGCCCAATCAATATGAGAATGAAGCCAACTTCATGGCGCATTATGAAAGCACAGGGCCTGAAATTTGGAAACAGATGACCGGACGTTTGACCCATTTCTTCACGGGGTGTGGAACCGGGGGAACCATTACTGGAACAGCGACATACCTAAAGGAACAAGATAGTAATGTTAAAATCATCGCAGTGCAAGCCCAAAAAAATCATTTACTCCAAGGACTCAGAAACTTTGAGGAATCTGCCATGCCAGATCTGTTTATTCGTCGACAGCAAGTTGTCGATGCTTGGTTCACTGCAACTAATGATGAGTCTTTTCGCATGGTGAAGGAATTGGCATCTCAGGAAAACCTACTAGTCGGACCGTCTTCGGGAGCAGTTATGGCATCAATGCTAAATGTGGCAAAAAAGATAGATAGCGGAATTATGGTCGGCATATTTGCAGATGATGGAAGGAAATTCAAAAGTTTCTATGCTGAGCACGGCGTATTTAACCTTACGGAATATGAGCGCCTGTTGCGTAATAACGGGTATCTTCCAGATACAGACTGCCCTTATTCACATAACTAGCTTTTTTTCTCTGTAAGCAAGTTCATCCTTGCTAGATGCTTCTTTTCTGTCAACCATTTTTCAATGTCCAGAGCGGCCATGCAACCGAAGCCTCCCGCAGTTATTGCCTGTCGATATCTGTAGTCGTGAACATCTCCAGCCGCAAAGACACCATCTACACTTGTTAATGTATGATCCTTCAAAATTATGTAGCCTTTGTCATCTAACTCTAGCTGTCCTCTGAAAATTTCGGTATTGGGTTCATGTCCAATCGCCACAAACAACCCTCCTGCAGGAATGGTTTGTTCTCTGCCAGTTATGATGTCTCTAACTACGATATCTTTAATTTTCTTATCTCCAGAGATGTCCGCTATCACATGATTCCAAAGAAAATCAATTTTCGGATTTTCGAAAGCCTTCTCCTGAAGAATCTTACTCGCACGCAGCGACTGTTTTCTGTGCACAATCTTGACAGACTTGCCAAATTTCGTCAAAAATGTTGCCTCCTCTATTGCAGTATCACCCCCTCCAACTACCACTATATCTTCTCCTTTAAAGAATGGTCCATCACAGGTTGCACAATATGATACCCCTCTTCCTGCAAATTGCTGTTCAGCCTCGATACCTAGCTTTCTGGGAGAAGCACCGGTGCAAGCCAGAATTGCTTCACCTCGAAGCCATTGAGAGTTAGTCTCTATCTTGAATGGATTATTTTTAAAATCCACTTTGGTGACTTCATCATCGAGAAAGATTGCTCCGAATCTTTCGGCTTGTTGTCGCATATTCATCATAAGTTCAGGGCCAAATATGCCATTCGGAAATCCCGGATAATTTTCAACCTCGCTGGTAGTCATTAATTGGCCCCCAGGAAGTGATCCGGAAATCACCAACGTGCTGAGCTTTGCACGAGAGGTGTATATTGCAGCGGTGTAGCCTGCCGGGCCTGAGCCGATTATTATAACATCATAAATCTTCATTGTCTCTGTACTATTGTCTTCATGTACTTCATTAGCTCCAGACATAACGTTATGAAGAGTAAGGATCCATCAACCTGTTATTAATTCGTTCGGAATTAGCAAATCTGACATATAAGATTATATAGATCTGTATAGAACAAATCCAGAGCTTTGATTGCAGCCGGCTCTGATACATCCTAACCAACTTCTGAATCATTTAATTCAGGAATATATCATTTAATCTACTAGCTATTTCATTCCTTTTGATCTCCCTTTCTTTAAAAATGACAGATCAAATACGCGAGCTTAATAACTTATGAGAAAGAACGGAAGTTGGAATTATAAGCCTGATGGACTAACCTCTAATTCCGGTTTCGTATGCATATCTCGGAGTTTGTCGACTGCTACCTGCGCGGCCTTCTTACCAGATAGAAGCATGGAGCCAAATGTTGGTCCCATACGAGCCAGCCCATGTGTCTCGGTTACTGACATACCTGATATGATTAGGCCTGGAAATACCTCTCCGGTCCGTTCTACTACTAAATCCTCGCCACCGTTTACCCACATTGGTTCCATACCTTTCCATTTTATGTAGCCACGATCCATCAAACGCTTAACTGCAACAGAGTCGTGTCCGGAGGCATCGATTACGATTTTGCTTTCCAAAGCTATCGGGTCGACACACGTAACGTTTCTCGGCAACGCAGAGACAGGCATCCAATTTATGACAACTCCAGATACCCGTCCATTTTTCAAGACCAAGTCATCAAACTTTGATAATTGCAGGAATCTGACACCAGCATCGCATGCAGCCGCAATAAGCTTTGAACATGCATGAGGGCCCCAAGTTGCATATAATCCTTCAGTCACCTTCCTGTACGGAACGCCAAGTTCATCCCAAATCTGTTGAGCAGGAGCGCGTACGGTTACGGGATTCATCATATAACCTCCCACCCAATAACCCCCGCCCAAATAATTATTCTGCTCAATTATTAGAGTTTTTACCCCTAACTTAGCCAGCTCCCTTCCGGCTGTTAGACCAGAGGGTCCAGCACCGATGATGATCACATCCGAATCAGCATAATCTGATATCGTTTCACCAAACATTGCTACAATAGTCCTGGTGATCTCCTTCTCCCCGATCTCACTAAATATTTTTGTCATATGAAGAATCAAATAGAAATATTATAAATACATTATTAAAGTTACCTTCAGTAGTGATATGAAATAATTTATACTAGGGTCCAAATATAGCTCACACGAATAGACTTAGCCAAAGCGGCTCTCTCCTGATAGCTCGCTAACATTCTGACCTTAGAGATCTTCTGCATTTTTGGAAATAGCCCCGTTTCTTACCTTTATATCCATCTCGTTTACTAACTCCAGTAGATTAGTCTTGTGGGAATTTAAGTAATCCTGTCCCTTATCTTTAAGACGTATTAGGAATAGCCTTAGGTCCCGATGTTCGTCAAAGAACTGTTCCACAATTATATTTCCATGAATCGCGGGATTAATTAACTGCTCAAAGCTCTCCATTGTTTGCTTGATATC
>JANWJI010000014.1 GCA_025449515.1 Nitrososphaeraceae archaeon
ACTCCTGGCATAACAGGTTCAGAAAACTTTTGGTCGGATATGAAAAGAAGTTAGAAAATTATTTTGCGTTAGTATGTTTAGGTTGTTGTATTCTTATTTACAGGAGGATAATATTGGGATAGGTTCTTAGTGTCCATGATTTAGAGTTGAATCTTTTGAAGGATCAATATTTGTATGTATATATAGGACATTAACAGCCAATAACTTTGGGGGTGCTATCTCCATCGAGTTGTAGTTCGCTTTACATATTTTAAAGCAGCACTCGTGTTGGACTCGTACTTAGCTAGCACTTCAATATCGCGTTTCGTGTCAATATCTATCATTGTGTTATCTGATAATACAACAAAAATGGAAGCCTTTGCGTCGAGTGCTTCTTCGATATGTCTAGTATAACTATCGTCATCATAATGCGTCTTTATCAAACCAATTGGTTTTCGTAAAAGGATGTTTGTCCCATCTTGTCTTAGCGAGGGACAGATCACAATGCATTTATCGCAAAATTCACTTGATCTTGAAATCTTGTCGATATGCGCTGGCTGGAGAAGAGGCAAATCATGTGGGACTACAATGGTCGCATCTGCACCATTTTTGTTACTAAAATTGTCACCTGTCCTTACTGCTTGATCGACACCACAATCAATATCTTGCTTAAGGAATTTAGCGCCCATTCTAGTACCAATTAACCTTGCCCGTTCATCTCCAGAGACTATTACTATAGTATCAACCGAATTAGAATTAATTAAAGTCGAAATCGTATCAGTAAGGAGTAATTCTGTTAATCTTATACGAGATTCTTCAGTTAAAAAAAATTTTAGTCTAGATTTGCTAGTTTCAAACCGTTTGACAGGGACCACTGCAAAAATTTTATCATTCAATGTTGTAAACAGTGCGTCAAAATATAATTAGCCAGCGAATTTTCGTCAGTTCTGTTTTTCATAATGATATTTGTCCGATGGACACCAACATTGAATCTAGAAATCTTTTCAGCTAGTTGGTGATCACTTTCAGAAATAATGAACTTACCCAATAAACTTCTGTAGTACTTTGCGACTCCGAGTGGTGACACCTGCACCTTTACACATTTCATATACTTCTCAGCTGGTCCGGAAATTACTCTGTTACCAATAATAGGAGATACTGCTACTATTTTTTCTCTCATTGATCTAAGCTCAGCACTAAATTCCTTTAATGACAACATTGGTCCAATACTGCTGATTGGATTAGCAGGGGCAATAACTATTGCTCGTGACTTTTTTAGAGCATCGACCGCAATCGGATTTACTTTGGCTTTATTACATCCTCTATAGCAAATAGATCGAATTTTTGGCCTTCCTTTTTCTCTTACCCAGAATTCTTGAATATGCAAATCTCCGCCATCAGTTATTAACCTTGTTTCCATATGATCATTTGAAACAGGAATAATTCTTGGTAGCACTTTAAACTTTCGCCTCAGAAAATCAGTTATCTGTGTTAGATCCTTACCTTCCTTTAGCAATTTAGTCCTGAGCACGTGGGTTGCTAAGTCCTTATCACCCAGCTTAAACCAAGTAGGTGCACCAAGGATTACCAGCTGCTTTAGAAACGAATAAGAATCCTGCATTATTCCCCATCCATTAGCTCGATCTAGGATGTTACCAAGGCCATAGAGTGTGGTGTCCAAGTCAGGACAAACGTACATCCCGTGCAACCATATATTGTCAGCTACGTTTGAAATCACTACGAGATCTTTGACTGCCCTGGCCAGCCCACGAATTAGTTTTACTGAGCCGGTTCCGCCCGCTATCACTGCGATCAAATTTAGATATCCATTGTATATGCATAATGTATAACTTTCGAAGTCCTGTAGCTGGGGCCGTGGGAAATAAGATGAGCTTTGCATAACGTTTCCCTCGAGCCTTCAAGATCCTTCTTACACATAATTAATCAAGCAATCTTTCATGGCAGATAGATTAGAAATAAAGGTATAGCCACCAGCGATATAGGCAACCGAAAGAATTATTAATGCTAGAAGTAAAATCGCAACAAAGATTATAAACAGGACACATGAGTGTTTTCATGTGAAGGCTGTAACATTCTCTTCATATGCGTTTATCATAGTTGTTTTGTTCGGGGGTGCATTGTCCTCTGCCAAAGGCGTGCAGATGACAACATTATTGATCCCAGCTGAGAACTCTGCAAAAGGGGATCTAGTCGGAGTAAGATTCATTGATCTGAAATACGATCCTGGCAGTACCATTTCTAAGCAACTCGCTGGTAAAACAGAAAACGTTCGGTTTACACTTAATTCTTCTGATCCTGCTATGGCTAGAATTGTGTCTATTATAAATAGTGATATTGCTTCACAGAAAAAAAGTCCAGTGAGGTTTACTAATGCTACTTTAGTATATACTGGCCAGATACGAGGAGACCCCGACAGCGCGACATTATCTTATAAGGTAAATATCAAGCCCACTATCGGTAACTTTGTACTTGACAAAAATAATCAAGGTACTGTTGTGGATTTGGATTGGCGTGGGTTCGTAATAGATGAACCTTTGATGGTTAATGTACCAAAATATGGAAATATGAGTATTAATTATCCAATCGGCCTCTTACAAGCTACACATCCAGATTTGGCCAAAAAATTTCTTGCTTCGGCATCATCCTCCGTTATGAAGAATCCATTGTTGAATTTTCAAGATGTAGCAAGATCTATGGATTCATGGCATTTCTTGTTTGATCCAACTGGAAGTCAGGCAGGAGCTGCGGGTTTCAAAGAGGTTGGAGGTGCTCGTGCTATTTCTATCTATTCACTAGGAGAGAGTAGCTTCAGAGAAGGCACTATGACAGAAACAGTTTCTGATACTACGGCAAATATTGACGGTTCTCCCGTAGCGGTTCATTCGAGCACTCCTCCTCCAAGTGCCCAAATTCAGATTACGGGATTTTCTAACATTCGTAAGTCTGGAAATAGCGAACTGGCGTTTGTTTCAGACAAAGCACCCGAAGGGACGGTTACTGCGACGGGCGGATTTCCTATTCAGGTGCTGCTTGTTTTGGGTGGAATGATGGGAGCCGTGGCCGTATTTGTTCTCCTCAAGGCAAGGAAATAAAACTTTGGAAGATATTCAGGTTAGAGCGACCAAAGATTTATAGAACTAGTCAACTCTACTTTTTTGCTTGAAATCTTAGATAATATCCAATATCAAGTAGATTTAAGACGGTGACAGAGCCCTCCTTAAATATATGTTGGGTTGGAACCTTGGCAAGGCCAATCGCAAGGGTTTCTCGTTCACTGTTTAGGATTACTAGATTTTGGTTGGCTCGGATGTTGGGACTTGCATCGGTAATCGACTGTCCAAATACATCTCTCCCATATAGTACTAATTTTTCTCCAGTATCATTGACAGTTACGAATGGGAACTTTCTTCCTACTTGGTAAATAATTTCAGCTCCTTGCAGGGATAGAATTAATCGTTTTCCAAGACGGCCAATCAATAAGCCTGTGTGTGCAGGGCTTATCGATAGCGCTAGTTCGCCTGCACTTTCCGATGTCAAGTAGACCTCTCTTACTTTGGTCTTCAATTGTTCCTTAATTAGTATACATTTATCGTTCCCTTCGAAGTATTCAAAACATCCTAATCTATCGTAAGTCCTCTTTAGCACTGTTAGTTCTCTTCGAGTAGGTTTTCTGTACAGATTTATTCACCATTATTGACACGAATTTTCGCAATAAAGAAGCCAGAAGTATTATGGAGATGGGGATAGAATCGACGTGTATTAACTAGACTTTCATCCAATATCAAGTCGCCGTACTTCGTTAAACCAGGCTCTCCGTAGTTTTGTGGTTCAATTTTGATCTTTTTGTTCATACTTAGCAGTTTGTTAATCACTACTTCATTTTCTTCAGGAGCAAAAGTACAAGTTGAATAGACTATTAGACCGCCAGGTTTGACGATATCGATAGCGCACTGAAGCAACTCGATTTGTCTAAGCATACACGTCTCTATCTTTTGAGGTACCAAACTGGTCTTTATAGCGGGATCTTTTGCGATTATACCTTCGCAACTACATGGTGCATCAAGGAGAATTCGATCGAACTTTAGTCCTAGCCTACCTACGTGAACCCCGTTCAGTGCATAAATACATGAGTTTGTGACTCCACATCGTGATAGGTTAAATTTCAAAGCATTTATCCTCTTTACACTTGGTTCCAATGCTACAATGCATCCCGAATTTTTCATTTTCTGTGAAATGTATGTTGTTTTGCCTCCCGGGGCTGATGCCATATCTAAATTCAATTGGTTTGGTAACACATCCAATTCATCGACTGCGAGGCAAGAAGAAAGATCTTGAATATAATAATACCCTAGAAGATATTCCGTAGTCGCTCCTATGGGATAACGGGACCTTTTGATTAGTAGGACTTCATCCAAAATCGTGTCTTCGTAAATTATATCTTTTTGTATTAGTTTCTGAACAAGGTCACTTTTGGTTATTTTTAGGGTGTTGATCCTAATATATTTAGGAAGCCCTTTTTCCATTGCTACTAAACAGTCTTTCAATTTTGGGACGAACTGCAAAAATCTACACACCATCCATTCGTTATAACCAAACTCCTGCGAAATCTCTTTGGAAATAGTCGATTGAGGGAAACTGTAAACACTCAATTTATTGACGAGTATCTATATTTCGATGATTTAATAATTTATGGTAGCTAAATAGGAGACATTCCGATATATGAATCAAATTCAATTGATATTTTGAAGTTATACGCAATAATTATAGGTTTCAGTGTATACATTATCCCAGTACTCCTACCCGAAAAAAGCACAGGTGCGCTAGCAGTAACCCTCCTTTTGTTTTAAGCGAGATTTCGCTGAGCGGCCAACCTGAGGTATTGCAGGAATAATCGCCCTCTATTTGGCCTTGCTCCACTCGGGTCGGCAGTTTCATTCTAGTGCACATTCTTCAGATTATTCACCATCATTAGGACAGGGTCGTACCTAGATTTCTTTTCTATTCCGTAGCCAGCTGTCTCCAGCTAATTATCGCTAAATCGAGTGCCTGCGATGAGGGAGGAGTTTCCTCTCTTTGAAGTGACTCGCTCACTAGCTCACCTAAGTTCACAGGCACAACAAGCCATATTTGAATATTCTTATTGAAAATAGTCTCGTTCAACCTCTATGACTTCCTCTTGATTGGTTGCACGAGAATATTCCTCTAATGGTTCAGCGTTGAGTTCAAGAAAGGTATGACCCCATTTGAACTTGTTCATCAGATTAGTTGATAAGCTTTTGTTTCCAAGTATATAAGCGCCCCCAGCAAGCGCCTCTGCTGTGGATAATTTTCCGACTTTAGAATAGTTAGTTGGATTTCCGGCCAGCAGGAAAGGTAGTCGCCTATTATTTTGGGAACGAAATGCAGTTTCTTTCTCGGCTATGTGTTGAATGTTTTCCCAGGAACAGTCCACCGCACAAATTGATTCTGAGGTCGATCTATCACCGGCTGACAACAATAGGTCTGAAAATGGATTAAGCACAATGCTTTGCCTACGGAATGTTCTAACTTGTATCGCAAGCCTGAATTTGACTAGTTTTAGAGCAGTGCATTTTGACGGATCGTCTTGATTAAGTAGTATTATCTCGAGCCTCACGAATTATTATTACTACGCCGGTTGATTTAAGATTAATAATATCGATATAATTCGGATTTTTGTGAGTAGTCATAAAAAAATGATGTGTGAATCTTTATGTACCACTCTTTCCTGCTCTCAGGACACAAGCAGTCAGGCTCATGGATTCAATCCAAAACGATTCTTTATAATTTCATCAATCGTTCCCTTGCTAATTGGAAGATCACTACTACCAGATATATTCATAGGAGCTATTTGGTTGGGTCCAGATGCAGGAATTGTATTTGAAGGTGGTTCAGATGCTGGTTGTGGAGTTGTATTTGAAGCTGGTTGTGGAGTTGTATTTGAAGCTGGTTGTGGAGTTGTATTTGAAGCTGGTTCAGAACCTGGAAAAGAATCATTGTAACAACTATCTAACTCCGTCTGGGTAAGTTCGCCGTCCTTTGCTGCCTTAGATTGGCAACTCGACAATTCCTTTAGAACCTTCTTGGATACACCACCAGTTGAATGGGATTCATCGACCGGTGCCTTGTCCTGTGCAAACGCGAATCGAGCTACTGAAGTACTTGTCGTCACTAATATCAAAAGACCAATGCCAATTGATAGGTATGCGGTCTTTCTAGGTGTACTCATACCTCCGATTTAATTATATAGATAATATGGAATCTGCTAAACAATTTAAGAAACATGCTCTTGCTAAATGTAGGTCCAATATCTTATCGTGAATGTTTTAATAAAAATCGCTGTCGACTCGAGGGGGAAGTGAACCTCGTGAATAAATTACCACCTAGCTCAATTGGTATGATCGTCTAACTTAAAGAGCCATGGCCTTATATCAACGACTCAAACTCTATTCTATTCTCTTCTTATTATGCCAGATCTAAAACCAGCTAGTGCTATCAAAGGTGCTAGTATTCTAAAATATGAATCTATATCAGTCTCGATAACTTTGCCTTCGTCTATATTGATGACATATATCATATGTAGTCTCGCGTTTAATATCTCCAGTATCTCAAGTTGAGGGGATTTGTAATACTGGTCACACAATGACTTCAGCTGTTTTACTTCGTCAGAATTTCTATACCTTGGCGCAGTAGAAAAAAGGACTGGAATTGGCAGTAGGTTTACGCCAGGAGTTGCCATAATAAATTCACTAGCATGTTTGCTGTAACGAGAAATTTTGCTGGCAATTCTGGAAACATAGTAGGAGAAAGGATCTAATGCGTGCTCGGGAGGCATGAAGCCTGTTTCGATTTCTATTATTACCTGTCCATCACCTTTTGTAGCGAAGACATCGCAAACAAGCGAATCAGTCAATTGCTTCTCAACATCTACGTGGTATCCATATCGTATTAGGTGCATTGCACAGATCAATTCCATGACAGAATGATTTATCTTTACAATATTTCGCTTATAGAGTGCAATCAGTCTTTCCTTTACGAAATTTAACCTTTGAATATGGTCCGGTGAACATCCAGAAATCAATCGTTCTGACAGGTCAGTTACGTCTGCAGTGAACCGCTCAACATCCAATGCGTGTGTTATTGCTTAGCGTGATTTTAAGTGTACCCATTAAAAAAAGAGTAAAATTAAGGTGTAGGCAAAATTAACTGACTAACATTGTCTAGCATTAAGAAAATAACGGTCATCGGTTCCGGTACTATGGGTCATGGGATCGCCCAGGTGTCTGCAATGGCGGGGTACAATATATTGCTTAGAGACGTCGAACAAAAATTTTTGGACTCAGCTATTGCAAAGATAAAGTGGTCTCTTGAAAAATTGTTCAAGAAACAAAAAATAACTGAGATGGAAATGCAAAACATACTTGGCCGCATTCAAGTAACAACCGATCTGAAGGAAGGGTTACAGAATTCAGATCTCGTTATCGAGGCTGTTCCTGAAGATTTGGTCTTGAAAAAAATAGTCTACGAAGGGATTGATGAGTTTGCTGAGGGGAAGACGCTTTACGCATCAAATACAAGTACCTTGCCGATTACAGAAATTGCATCACTCACCTCTAGGCCGGACAGATTCATAGGACTCCACTTCTTTAATCCTCCACAATTGATGCAATTAGTCGAGGTAATCCCAGGCAGGGAGACTAAAACAAACGTTGTTGATACTGCTATGAGTTTCATAAACTCGCTCGGAAAGCAGCCCATTCTATGTCGTAGGGATGTGGCAGGATTCATAATTAATCGGATCTTTATACCCTTAGTTCATGAAGCGGCTTACTGCTTGGAGAGAGATCATACTAGTTTAGTTGCTATCGATTCGGCAGTCAAGGAAAAGATGAAATTTCCTATGGGAATTTTTGAGCTTGCGGACTATACGGGCTTGGATGTAATCTATAAGGCAACTATGATAATGTATTCGAGGGACAAGCGCGTTGTAAACCCTCATCCCATGATACAGAAATTGTTTGAAGAAGGAAAATATGGTCAAAAATCAGGTTACGGATTCTACGAGTACAAAAAAGAACAGTATGAGCGAGTCAACGTACCCACTAATGAGATCCATCCATATGATCCTATTAAATTGGTAGCATTCGCAGCTAATAATGCAAGTTGGTTGATATCCAATGGTGCTTGTGACAGAATAGATCTTGAGAAAGCATTAAAGCTTGGAATGGGCCTTAGAGCAGAGCTCTTTGAAACTGTTAAAAGCTATGGAATTGAATCAATAGTCAACACTTTAAGACAGTTGGCCCAAGAGAATGGTGTAGTATACGAACCGGATAAGTATTTAATAGACAACCTCAAGAGCTAAGGACTAATTATTGGACCCATAATGCAAGTATGTGACAACCGAACAATTTCCAGCTTTTCATTTTTAGTCAAATACATTTTATAATAACAGTCGGTGTTACTTTGAAGAGATCTTGCCTAAAGGAAGTGATTATAAAAAAAAAGTCCGGGTCTTAGTCGGTAGAGGTTATGTGGTAATAACGAGCTATTCGGTTAGTTAGTTCATAGTTTGATCAAATAAAATAATATATGGGTAGATTAAGCCTGAATCACATAATGGCTCATTATCGAATTAAGGATGAATCTCTTGCCCACACAGGAAAGAAGAAGATCGACTGGGCAGAAGAACATATGCCTGTTTTAGTTTCACTAAGAGATAAATATCGTCATAAAAAACCTCTGGATGGCATACGCATTAGCGGTTGTTTACATGTAACTAAGGAGACTGGAGTATTAATTCGAACCTTGAAATCCTCAGGGGCGGAATTATCTTGGTCTGGTTGTAATCCACTGAGCACGCAGGATGATGTTGCCGCTTCGATCGCAATTGACGAAGGAATATCGGTTTACGCCAGTAGAGGTGTCTCTACGGATCAGTATTATGAAGACATTAATAGTGCGATGAAAATCAGACCTAATATCACGATCGACGATGGGGCCGATCTGACTGTTGAGATCCATAAATCGATAAACGATTTCAAATCTGCATTATACGGCGGCACCGAAGAGACCACGACAGGTGTAATTAGATTGAGGGCTCTTCAAAAATTAGGCAAGTTGATGTATCCCATAATCGCAGTAAATGATGCTGAGACGAAACATGACTTTGATAATGTTTATGGAACAGGACAATCCGCCCTAGACGGTATTATTCGTGCCACAAATATACTATTTTCCGGAAAAAATGTTATTGTTGCAGGATATGGGCATGTGGGAAAAGGCATTTCGAAAAATGCGGCTGGGCTTGGCGCGAATGTCACCGTTACAGAAGTTGACCCAATCTCAGCATTAAAAGCCAAATTAGACGGGTTTAGCGTTACGACCATGAAGCATGCATCATCATTTGGTGATGTTTTCATTACAACTACTGGTTGCAAAGATGTTATAGGAAGCGAAGCAATTGGTGAACTAAAGGACGGAGCGATTTTAGCAAATGCAGGCCATTTCAACGTTGAAATAGCCGTTTCAGAATTAGAACGACGATCTGTAAACAAAGTTCAAGTCAACGAAAATATATTGCAGTACGACTTGAATCATAGAAAAGTATACCTCATAGGAGAAGGCCGCTTGGTAAACTTGGTGGCTGCCGACGGTCATCCCTCCGAGGTCATGGACATGAGTTTTGCTAATCAATTCTTCTCAGTACTGAAGCTAGCAGAATCGAAGGGCTCGCTTCAACCCATGGTATACGATATTCCGAGAGAACAGGACCAAGAAATAGCATTGGCGAAGTTAAAATCTATGAATATAGATATTGATACTCTAACGCAAGAACAAGAAGCTTACCTTAACGGATTTAGTCAAGGAACCTAAAAATCCGAAGGTAGAAGACTCGAGTCAAAAGACGATCCTGCAGACCAGCGCGGTGAATATCAAATTAGCGATGCGGAAGCCAGATCAAATGCTTAGATATTTATTTCCATCCCGGTGTGCATTATTTTCAGTCCTATTGTAGGATGGGTGGTCCAGCTTGGTTAAGATACCTGTCTCACACACAGGTGATCGAGAGTTCAAATCTCTCCCCATCCATCTCCTTCTCGCTCCTACTCTCAATCTTTACAGGAGTAGTGTTGCTGCATAGACAACTATAGTTACTAACACGAAAATTTTAGAGAGATGCATGGATTTGTTCAAGGCCCTTGCGTATTCATCAAATTGTCTTTTGCCCATCAATTTAACCTTCGTCTGTGTAGAGAATAATTCAAATTTGGAAGATGTAACATTTTCTATGGACTTTTTGGATAGAGAATAAAATATTTCTGAGGCCACTCTGGGATCTGTAAGACTACCAAATGCATAGTATCCTTGCCTGGTTCTTTTGCCCGAGGTTGAGTGGGTATCTGAAGTACAGATTTCTAACATCTCTAATCCCTTCTTTGACATATAAGAAATTATATCCCTTCTCACCGTATTATCCATATTATTTGAATCTGCCCAACCAATCACAAAGTAACGGGCATTTACGTGAAGAACGACGGTGGCCAAACCAGAACCTCCAAGATCATCTTTCAAAGAATCCGCTTCATAGGAAATATCGCGAAGATTTGCGAAGCCAATCCTAAAAGGAAATTCTTGAGACTGATTTAGTTCTTTTAGACACCGCTTTCCGGCAGTTAATAAAAATTCATTATTCCTCTGGCTTAACTGCGTACCCAATGCATTATGACAGTCTACAACTAGCGTATTGCTAAAACCCAGCGAGCTTGAATAACCTTCCAAAACCTTCTGGATCTCATCAGAGAGATCATCCATACCTTCTGGAGCTCTAGAAAGTAGGAGTATAGCGGTATTTCCAAATTTGAGCCCAGTTGCTGTAAAACCCGAAACATGTACCTGGCAAGGCAATGAGCACAGATTATGCCCTGAGTTAATTTTCTGTTTATCAAGGGACATTACGTACCTATCCACCTCTGATTTTGAAGGTATATTCAATGAGTGATCTGATATGCTATGTAGAACTATTGCCTTTCTTGAAAATGCCGTAAACAAAACATAAGGTAAATTACTTCCACCGATAGGGTTGAACGGACCAGGATGGATATCTGGAAGAATAATGTTCACATGATCGCCGTTATTGTTCGTGAATCTTCCAATCAAAGTCTTAACAATCTGTTGTTCGGATCTGGATTCAGTAAATCTTTCCATTTTGTTTGGATCGTTATCGGTCCATGCAGCGAGAAAGGCCTGCAAGAGATCAAATGTACTCTTAATATTTGGACGTCCTGCTTTGTCTGCTAATACGGTCCACAAGATACTAATACCTACAAATATTATGCCAAGCAAAGGCACAACATCTATTTGAGTTACGGCAGAGAAGTTGGGCGGCGGAACACCAATTATAATAGCTGCCAAGATTATTGGCTGAACTATTCCCACCATGACTGATCTTAGTAGTCGAGTCCCGAATACAGATCTAAATATTGCAATTCTCAAACCAATTGTAAGAAACATGCCCTCGATTAAGTACAAAAGAGGAGAACTCTCTCTCCCTAACAAAATATGCGAAATCAAGCCTAACACTGCTGTGCTAGCCCATAGAACATTTGAAAAAGCAGACACATGAAAAACCTTTGATAATTTATTGAGAGGAGCTTTGCGTAAAGACCAGAAGTCAAAAAAGGCCAGCCCTACCACAGACGGTAGCCCAAACAGTAGTGTATACAAGAGTTCACCATTCTGTTTGTACATCCAGCCTCTCGCCACTAATATTAAAAAAGCTGTGCCAGCAATTGAGATGATAAAAGATATTTTAATAGAAGAAGGATTAAGCCGTGTAAAAGACCATCGATTATGTATACTAGAAACGCTTTCCATGACTTAAGTCTGGTATTATAATCTTCAGACTGGGAAAAGAATTCGAATTAAGAATGATATCCCGATCAATCCCCCCGTAACTCCTAGAACAACTTCAGGTTTTATCTTGACACCCTTCGTTTCGTCTTCAAAAAATCTTAACAATCCTGCGCTAGAAGCTGGGAGAGGCGCATTTTTCTTTTTACTGCTCATTAACATTCACAAGAAAGAGTCAGTGCTTTAAATAGATTCCGCTACTTATAAATGAAAAGAATTGGCCTCTCAAAAGCTGTTTTAGATTGAGGTGGTTGTAGAATACAAGCAAGTTTTAATAGTTAGAATATGAATAGTCAAAATACTTAGATGGTGGTTATATGCAAGAAATGTGGCCTGCCTGACGACCTTTGTGCTTGTGGTGAACTAGACAAAGAGGATACGCGAATCGTGGTTCGACTTGAAACCAGACGCTTCAAGAAAACGACTACCATGATTGAAGGGATTGATCCGAAACTTGGCGATCTACAACGGATAGTTAAAGAGTTGAAAAGTAAATTTGCCTGCGGCGGAACCGCAAAAGATGGATATATAATGCTCCAAGGAGATCATCGGGCAGACGTCAAAGGTTATCTAGTAAGCATGGCGTTTAATGAGGCTGCTATCGAGGTTCAGTAACATCTCTCTTGTCGTACAACCAAAGATCTCTTTGTAAGAATACTGAGCCATGATTTTTTGTTCCTATTTCTACTTATTGTTCCATAATAGACTTGATTTGCTTTTCGAACATTGATCCATCGAGGTGTCTAAGACTAAACGAAGGCATTTATGTCGGTAACTTAAATCCACATCATTGTTCAAGGAAAAGAAGCCGACCAAAAAAAGAGAGCGTGTTTCAAGTTTGGACAACACATTCAAGATCGCTTCGATTCTCCAAAAGAGTATTAACACGGGACGTTCGAGCTACGTCGAAATGTCCAAGGTGAATCAAATAGTTTCATTTAATATGAGATCTCAATTGGATTCCATTAGGCCCGAAATTGCCTGTGGATACTACAAGGATGCGATTAACCTTTTTGACCAGCTGTCATTCTGTTATGAAAATACTATTACTCCAAATGGCTCGATTAAATTAAAGGAATTAAATAGAATGCTGACTTATGATTCTGAAATTGCATTTCAACTTAATACTCTAAGTAAAACTTCCAATTTTGACCAGGCAAAGAATGATTTGGACTATATTAAAAATCTCAGGGATTTGATTAAGGAAAGAGAAGATTTTATTAAATCAATTAGAGCTTGAGATGGAGCTTTAGCCCCTTGTACCTATTCCTAATGGTGACTTCCGTAACACCTGCTGCTTCTGCAACATCCTTCTGTGTCTTATTCTCCCCATTCATCACGCAAGCCACGTATAATGCAGCTGCGGCTAGACCCATAGGATCTTTTCCAGCAGAAATTTTTCCCTCTTCAGCCCTTTTTAGAATCTCCAGGGCTTTTCTCTTTGTCTTTTCAGATAGTCCGGCCTTGCTTGCAATTCTGGCTACACATTTCACCGGATCAACAACAGGCATCTTAAGATCTAGCTCACGAATGAGCAATCTGTAACATCTAGCCACATCCTTCTTCTTTATGTTACTTGCATTAGCAATATCCTTCAATGTTCTTGGAGTCTCAGTATCTCTACAAGCGGCGTAAAGTGCGGCGGCCACAAGTGCAGATATCGATCTTCCTCTCACGAGCCCTCTCTCCAGTGCTTTTCTGTAGACATAAGCAGCCTTTTCGATGACAGCATCCCCCACTGCGAGTTTATCCTTCAATCTATCCAATTCACTAAACGCCTGTCTAAAATTCCGGTCAACAGGTTCGTGAACTTGACTACGACTGTCCCAAGTTCTTAGTCTTTCAATTGTGCTTTTCATTGATGCCGACAAAGGTTTTCCTGAAGCATCCTTGTCTATTGGACCGATTATAGTAGCCAGACCCATGTCATGCATGGCCAAAGAAGTCGGTATTCCAGCTCGGCTCCTGTCTTCGTGTTCTTCCTTTGAAAAAGCCCTCCATTCTGGTCCTGTTTCCTCAATTCTCTCAGTAACAACAAATCCACAATTCCCACAAAACATTTCGCCACTCGAATTATCGGTGACCATGGGACCCTTTCCACAACGTGGACATCTATCACTAAATAATGAAATATCTTTTACCAGGTCTTTTCACCATAAAAATGCCGAAACTTGCCATCTTATATAAATATTTTATTCTTTTATTTATACTTTGTCCTCGATGGATGACATCCGACTAAGATTTGTAGGTTTCATTGTTTGCATTTAATAATTATGGCAAATGCCAGTAGTTATTTGAATATATTCTAAATCAGCCGAAATTCATGACTTGTGAAATATCATTATTAAATTATATACTTCAGCTATCAAAGTTAGGTATTTAATCCCCAGTAATCCCACATAAGAAAGTCTAACCTATGTAGTCGCTAATGGGCGAATACCGAAATAACGACCAATTCGCAATTAAATTTTCGATGTATACAAGATTGAATTTCTATCCACAATCTTAATTAAAGGATTAGTCATTTCTTCAATTATGGAAGATATTACGCAGATACCACGATGGGTTGTTGAAGAAGATCCTTTGTGGGAGCAGGATACACATGCGGGACCAAATCTAATGAGATGGAGAAAGAAGGGAACTAATTTGTTTGCCATCTGCGGTATATCAAGTATGACTTGTGATCTATTTGATTATTCTACGAATTTACCTTCATTTTCGAATTTCTTGCAAGCGAAGAGTCAGAGTCAAGGTAATCTAGATACAATTTCTAAACCAGATGGTCATGCTGATATTAAGAGGTATCTTGCCAGTCGGTACCTAAATCCGGACTATGGCACATTCAAACTTCTAGATAGAAGATCACTAAAGATCAGAGATCGGCCTGATCTTAAGGATATCTCATAGTACTTGCATAGAAAAACCAACATGAAAAGCGGCAATAGATGAATAATTTCTTCAATGGTATTTAGGTGTCCGTTCCTTGGATTTGTGCTCATCATAGGCCTGCTCACATCAATATCTGTAAATCAGGGTTTAGGTTACCTCGTGAGGGCGGATGGTCCCAAAGCCACTACGAGGGGTCCATTTATCGATAGTGCGAGATTTATTCAGTATCTGGATGATAACACAGCCTTGCAAGAAATGAAGAGGGGTGGAATTGACACTTACTATTTTCGAGTGCCGCTTGAGGTCGTATCTGACTTGAAGCAGGATCCAGCCCTTACGGTGTACGACAGAATGGCTGGATCGTTTGGAATTTTATTAAACCCTGCTCCTCCTAAAAACAATGATACACTTAATCCCTTTCACTTCAGAGCGGTAAGATATGCCGTAAACTATCTTGTTAATAGAGAATTTGTGGTAGATGAGATCCTTAAGGGATACGGTTCGCCTATGGTAGATCCATTTGGTATCTATTCTCCAGAATACCAGAACATAATCGGTTCAGTAGAATCGCTTGGTCTTAGATATAATCCAGTATTGGCAGACAAGATCATTTCGAGTACACTACAGCCCGCTGGAGCCTTAAAGCAGGCTGGAAAGTGGATATTCAAAGGCAATCCAATAGTCATAAAGGTCTTGATTAGAAGCGACGATCCTGAAAGGAGGTCAATGGGTGAACTTATTTCCTCTGAATTTCAAAAGATCGGGTTTACAGTTATAAAAGATTATGGAGATCTGAACAAAGCTAATACGCTTGTGTATGGATCAGATCCCCAAGATTTTCAGTGGAGCGTTTACACAGAAGCTTACGCAGGGACATCGGCGTTCGTTAAATACAATCCGTCTGTAACATCTCAAATGTATGCTCCCTATGCCGGTAACATGCCAGGTGGGCAGAATCCAAGCTTTTGGCACTATCAAAATTCAACAATTGATAAGCTGACTCAACATATTGCCTTCTTTAATTTTACGTCAGCAAACGAGAGGAATGACCTAGTTCGAAATGCAACGCTAAAGGGAATTCAAGAGTCAGTCCGCATTTTTGTCGCACAGCTGATTGAGCCTTACGTTGCAGTATCATCCCTCAAAGGCCTTGTAAACGATTTTGGAGCCGGAATAACTAGTAAGTATTCGTTGTCGAACGTTAGGACCCATAAGGTAACCAATTCACTTGATATTGGGGTAAAGCAAATTTATCAGGGAGCGTGGAATAATATTGCAGGATGTAAGGATGCTTATTGCTCTGAGATTTTTACACAACTGGCAGACAGTGCCACCTTTAGGAATCCATACACTGGCGACGTAATTCCTATGCGAGAGGTCTGGACCAACATAACAACTCTAGGACCACATCATAAAATACATGTACCAGATGATGTTCATATCTGGAATCCAGTCTTTCAGAAATGGACCGGATTAGGTACGAATGACTCGGCCATGAGCAAAGTTACTTTTAGGCCATTACTTTCCAAGTGGCAGAACGGAATTATGATGGATAAGGCAGATATATTGTACCCTCTATACTTTACCTTTGAATGGGGAACTAATACTGGAAACGCGGATAAGACATACGATCCTGAATATAGCGCTGCTGCTCAAGTTGCGCTCCCCCTTATTAAGGGTATTAAATTTTATTCTAATAATACATTCGAATCTTATATCGACCAATGGCACTATGATAAGAAGGAAATAGCAGATTCGGCAGCTATCTGGCCTTCGGAGCCTTGGGAGATCACTGCCGCGACAGAACGGCTCGTCATGTCCGGAAAGTTTGCATTTTCGAAGGGAGAGGCCTCGACTAAAAACATTGATTGGTTATCACTAATTGTCCCCTCCCACGCAGATGCGATAAAAGTTGAATTACAGAAGATGAAAAAGGAGATGTATGTTCCAAATCCGTTGAAGGGTATAGTAAGCGTTGCTGAGGCTCAAAAGAGATACGACGCCACTATAAACTGGATTGAATTGCATCGAAATGCAGTGGTTAGCAATGGTCCGTTTTATCTTGATTCCTATAATCCAGAGGGCGGCATTATAACAATAAAGGCTTTTAGAGACTCGTCTTACCCTTTTGAGAATGGTCATTGGTCAATCTACGAACACCCAAAGCTTGCCACATTGGAAAAGATTCAAATTCCTCAATTCGCATTCATAGGAAAGCCGTTAAAAATCTTAATCAATGTTTCTGAAAATGGAAAGCCTACAAGCGATGCATTAGTGAATTATTTTATCTCAGATTGGAGGGGTCAGGTTATACTCAGTGGGATGGCCGAGCCACAGCCCGCACGCATGGCACGCGATCTATCTTCGAATCATCTGAAAGGTTCCTACGACATAAATCTGAACTCTAGTGCTACGGCTAAATTTCAATTTGGGCCAAATCTTATAAAAATATTCGCAACAGGAAAAGAGGCTTTTAGACCTGATATATACACTAGAACGATATTGGCTGTAAGGGACACTGCATGATGAAGAATACTTAACACATATAGGGAACTTGCAGGTTAACGCTAAAAGAGAAGGAATATTAGAATCATCTAGCCATGAAATAAGGAGTATAGGGAGTAAATAGTTCTATGGGATTTCGGTATTTTCTGATCAAGAGATCAATAAACATGATTCTTGTCGTATTTTTTACCCTTATTATTACTATCGCGATTCTTGGCTCAACCATAGATAAGATTCTAATTGACTCTGTCAGATACGATGCAGTTAACGCGATAAGCCAATCCAAATTCCATTTTCAATCTCTCAAAGAAAGACAAACGTATGTTGAGACCCAAATTGCCCAAAATGTCAAGTCTCTCGGATTAGATGAACCATGGTACTCACCTAAACGTTTTTTTAATACCTTATTTAAGATTGTGACCCTAGATTTGGGAAGGTCCAATTTCTTCACCACCGACTCAGGTTCTTCTAAGGTCAAGGACATCATATTGGAAAGATTGCCAAAAACAATTCTATTATTCAGTACATCAACAATAATTGTTAGTATTATAGGGATATACCTCGGCGCATTCATAGCTGATAGATCAGGATCGATCGCGGACAAGGTCAATTCATTCTCTGCCGTTCTCAGTAATAGCTTCCCATCATGGTGGATAGGTATGCTCATGATATTTCTATTTGCCTTTGTCTATCAAATATTTCCCGCTCGCTCCACGCCTATGAGTTCTCCTTCGGACCCATATTACATACTTGATCTATTGTATCACATGTTATTGCCATTGATCACTTTGGTCTTGGTCAGCGTAAGTGCCTGGGCATATATTGTACGCTATTATCTAATTAGAATTAGACACGAGGATTTCATACTCTCCAAAAAGGCAATAGGGATATCAAAAAGGAAAATCTTGTACTCTCACATGTTAAAAAATGCTGCTCCGCCTATCATAACCTCCGTGGCGTTAAGTTTGGCGGCCTCATTTGGTGGAGCAATTATAATCGAATCTGTATTCGACTGGCCTGGAATGGGTAAACTATACTATGATGCGATTGCCGTAAACGATGTACCTATCATTTTAGGCAACACTTACATTTTTTCGATAATATTTGTTATTACGATATTTGTCACTGATATTGCCTATGGTTTTTTTGATCCACGGGTGAAAGTTGGATAGTTGATCTCAGGTGTGGGATGCGTAGATTGTTGACAGCTCGGTTTCTCAATTCATCTTTCTTCAGGTCGAAATTAGGAAATATCTTTTCCATCTCAAAATTTCACTTTCTAATTCAAATCCTAAATTCCAAGACGGCCATCTTAGGCATATCCATCTTGATGATTCTGATCGCCATGACCATCTATGCAGTTATCGCAATCCCGCTAGAATCATTTAAGCAATGGAACAATCCTAATTACTGGATCAACTATCCAAAGGCGGCCGCTCCATCATGGACCAACCTAGGTCTATTTGGTCCTAGAGACTCGGAGCAAATAATTCTAGGTACTCACAACGCTGGAGTTCATTCGGGATCAGAAAACGGTATTCATATCATTACTCATACTTATTCTGTAAATTTCAAATACGATTCTTATCCTACGGACTTTATGATACCATATTCGGTAAAATACGGACTAGTACCACCTGCCATCGAGGTGAAAGTGTTGCGACCTGATGGCTATACATTTAAAATATATGATACAGCACTGCCGCCAGGCTCGCCCCAGGAATCGTTGGCTTCCAAATATCCAACAGACAATTACAACGAATATTCAGGCCGAATTTTTTCGACAGATCATTCAATAAGTAAGAATCTGCGGGACTATCTTGATCTTTTTACATATCCACAAGACGAATCAAGCCCTCAAGTTATGATCTTTTCTGAACTGAATTCAAAGAAAGTGCTTAAGGGTGTCTATAAATTTGACGAGACGTTTTATTTTTTCAATAATACTGACAAAGTAAATGAATCCGGCCTGGTTTTAGGCGGCACTGTCTACGGTTTAATGGGTACAGATGATCTGAGGAGGGATCTTAGTATCGGAATATTCTGGGGAACACCGATTGCACTTTTTATTGGACTCACCGTGTCTCTATCATCAGTATTCATTGGTCTCATCTATGGGGTCATAGCAGGCTATAAGGGCAGGAGAACTGACGAAGCACTTATGCGGGTTAATGATTTGATAGTTTTTCTACCAGCTCTTCCGATACTGATTCTATTAACTGCAACATTAGGCCGAAGTATATTTATTATTACTGTATTGCTAGTAATATTTGGCTGGGCTGGGGCTACGAGGGTTTCTAGAAGTTTGGCGCTTCAGATAAAAAATCTTCAATACGTAGAAGCAGCTAGAATAATGGGCGCTTCTGACATGAGGATCATTTTCAAACATATTATACCTCAGTTGCTTCCATTAACGTTTGCTAGCATTGCAATTGCTGTACCAGGAGCTATATTGGCTGAAGCTGCTTTAAGCTTTCTAGGCTTGGGTGATCCTGCCATTCCAACATGGGGCCAAATTTTACATGAGGCTAATTCTGCTGATGCTGCGGCAAGAGGGCTGTGGTGGTGGATCATTCCTCCAGGTATGATGATTGCTTTAACCGGTCTGTCATTTGCTCTGATTGGAAAAGCTATCGAGACTCTTACAGATCCTTTGCACAAAACATAGAATACTTGACAAAAGTGTCGACATTATAGGGATAGTAATAGTACTTGAATCCTCAGCTACGTCATTCGAAAGTGAACTGATACCAACATAAGAATCGCTATCATTAAAGTAAAAGATATGAACAAGTTATAAAATAGAAGCAGCTCATCGTTTTAGATTCGCCTGAAATGATATCTAATATCTATGCTACACTGATCATGGAAGAATCACAATATCATCCAGAAATAGAATGCAAATATTATCCAATTTGCAATTATTAACTGCCGGAATACCTGTTTCAAAAAAATGCCGTTCATGTTATTATTACAGAACTTCACTAATTCTTACACAACATAAGGTTCTCACAAATCAAATTTCCAGGCAGTGTAGAATATGTTACTGCTATTCAAGATCCTCGTACAATTCGAATTTCCTCCTTATTATAATACTATGATTTGTATTCATTACCGCTAGGCAGTATTCTAAGGGCAAAGCGCTCACCGTTCCTATCAAAGGCAGCGATAGTAGTATCATCATAAGGATAGTTTATGATAATAGATACAAGGCCAAAATAATTATTGAGATCTTCGAGTGATGGACTATTCGAACTCCCAGGATGCGAGTGGGCTGTACCAATATATGACAAATCAAAGGGTAAGTCGTATATAGGGAAACCTGAATAATAAGGTCCATGTGAAGAAAATGGTGGAACAACTAATCCGTCTATCGTAATCTCTGTCTTTTTGCTCTTGCCTCTCAAAATCAGTATACCCTCGTACGGGTGCCACGTTTTTGCATAAGTGATGATCCCATCAGCACTCTTTCTCGTCAAAACCACTTCCTTTCGTGGCTTTTGTATGTTGTCGTCTTTCTTACGAAAAAAGAGCAATAGTGTGATAGGAACACCTATTACAAATATTTTAGTATTGCTGATACTGATACCTATAACTCATTATTACATAGATTTATGGAATGACCAAATATGATACATCATAATGAATAATAACTAGTTGTTATAGGTATCTGTATAATAATTGCACGTGAAAAAAAGACTCTGTTCGCGAGATGAGATACTCGTTCGCAGGGGAACTGTTTCAAATGATATGGATGGTACTCCGTTGTTTATTAATGAGAAATGTGAAGGCTATAGAGTCAATGATACGGCAGTTTCGTTATGGAATATGTGTAACGGCATAACGTTTGAAGAACTGAAAGAAGAGGTCTTGCGTATCTCGAATGATAATGAGGAGAATGTGAGTTCGGCACTCGGCGAGATGGTTGAACAGCTAAAAGAGGTATCGGTATTGGACACAAAGCGAGTTAATCGCGACGCCTGTATCCTTCGCTAGTCAGACAAAATAGAAGCTTGATCATTCTTTAAAGTCGCTTGCGGTTATCTTTTTTAGTGTCTGCTGTGTTCAATTAGAATGAATGGTCATCGCTAATTCTGTTTATTTAGTCTTATCCGAGCTGGGCCTCGCCGCCTTTGGCGAAGATGATGAGCCAATATCATCTATAAAGTTTAATGATCCCATAAGAGCTTTCAGATTAATTCGAAAATCTGAAGCACCTGAAGAGCTATTGGATTTTATTATTAGACTGGATGGGTTTCGAATCCTCCTAGTAAATGACCAGGCGATAAAGTCAATTTTGGAGGGACGTGGTCTACGCAGCGACATGATGACGAATGACCAGATATCTAGATATCAAACCAATAAGCCAGAAATGCTCGTGAAGGCGAACTTGGCCGCTAGCCAACATGATGCAATCACTAAGCTAAGAGAATTTGCTATATTGTTATCGTCTAATACGGTAAAGGAGACATCCGAGCGCCTAGATTTACATTTAATTCAGTCTATCAATGCACTCGACGAATTTGACAAAATTATTAACGTTGTCGGTTCGAGGTTACGTGAGTGGTACGGATTACATTTTCCTGAATTAGACAACCTAGTTCAAAGTCTGAATGCGTACGCTCTAATTGTACGTGAAGCCGGTCAGCGGGAGGATATAACTCGACAAATTTTGGAAAGTGCTGGAATGCAAGAGAAAAAGATCGATATTATTTTAGATGCGAAAAAACGGAGTAAGGGTGGCGATCTAGCCGAAAATAACCTTGAGATAATTAAGAAGCTAGCCGATGAAGTAATTATCCAATCTGATTTACGAAATATGCTTGCCGATCATGTGGAAGCCGTTATGGCAGATTTGGCCCCGAATACAAAGGAATTATTAACTGCAACTGTTGGCGCTAGGATGATCGCAAAAGCCGGAAGTTTTGTTAAGTTTGCGCACTTGCCTTCAAGCACGGTTCAGATTTTGGGAGCAGAGAAGGCGCTGTTCAGATCGCTGAAGACTGGAGCGAGACCTCCGAAACACGGTCTTTTGTTTCAACATCCCCTTATTCATTCTGCACCCCGATGGCAACGTGGAAAAATTGCTAGAACCGTGGCCTCAAAAGTGTCAATAGTGGCGAGAATTGATCTTTATCGTCATGGTGAAAGGGACTATTCGATCCTCGAAAAAATGAATTCGAGAATAGCAGAGATTCAAGAGAAATATAAGAATCCACCATCGAATGAGAATGATTTTCGGAAGTATCAAGAGATAGGTCGTAGACCGTTTAGAGATCGTCGAACAGGCGTTCCTGGCGGCAGAATAGGAAGAAAGGATAGCAGATCAAAAAAGAGAGACCGACGACCGCTCGGTAGAAAGAGGAAAAAGTTCTAGGCAGAGTTCGTTAATAGACATAGAGGCATGCTCGTTTATATTTGATTTCAAGATTCGATTTATATAATGCAGAGATCTGTGTATGAGTATTTGGGTTAGAGTCGAAGGCCAGAAACAGCTAGCTACGCCTAATCTCGTTGCCGGTGAGAGCATATACGGTGAGAAGTTGGTGAAGCACGATGACGAAGAATATCGCGTGTGGGATCCTTTTAGAAGTAAGTTGGCGGCAGCCCTAAAGAATGGCCTGAGGGCAGATACCATTCGTACAGGAACAACTATTCTTTATTTGGGGGCATCTACAGGGACGACAGTCAGTCATGTTTCAGATATAGTTGGAATTACAGGGTTAGTTTTTGCTGTGGAATTGGCGAGTAGAGTTGGTAGAGAACTCATTGAAAATGTTGCAAGGAAAAGAAAGAATGTGGTCCCAATATTGGAAGACGCAAGGAGACCAAATTCATACTTTTCGATTTTTGGGAGGGTAGATGTTCTATACTGTGACATAGCACAGCAAGATCAGACCGAGATAGCTATTCAGAATAGTCAAACCTTCCTCAAAGTTGGTGGTTCCATTTTCTTAATCGTGAAGACTAGGAGTATAGACGTTATAGCGAACCCTAAGTTAGTAATACGTGACCAAGTAAGGAAACTAGAAGATAACGATTTTTCTGTGGAGCAAGTTATCAATCTGGAGCCCTTTGACAAGGATCATGCCATCATTAGGGCAACGTATAATCATGTACAAAACTGATCTAATTGATCCTGTGAAATTCTGGTAGATTCCTTGAGAATCAGTTTTACTGGTCTCCAGGATTTTCTTACGAAATTAGGGGCTTCACCAAATCTCAATACCCAGTCTCTTATGAAATTGATTGTCAGTCTATCTGAAGGGTAGCCACTACCAATGTTGCTATGAGTCTTTCTTATTTCGTAAATTTCGCTATCTCTAATAACCTTCGCAACAATTGATGCTGCAGAAACAACAGCATTTAAAGCATCTGCATGATGAAAGGAATATAGTTTGTATACTCGACTGCTAGTGATATATGTCTCTAATAACGACGTGTACCTTAATGGTTTAACATCGCAGCAATCTACATACACGTTGTCTGGTTGGATATCGCTGATAACTGCTGCCATAGCTTCAGCCTCAAGCTTATTGAGTCCCTTTAGACGCACACTTTCGTCAATTTCATTTGTACTTAGCACGCACACGCAAATATAGTCCGCTACCCCAACGATCTTGCTAAACAGCTGGTGGCGTGATGTTCTGGATAGAGTCTTAGAGTCCCTCAGCTTCAAACCTCTGATTAACGGTAGCTTTGATTCCTTCACGCCGATCCCAGCAACAACTAAGGGGCCAATAACCGAGCCACGCCCGGCTTCATCAACTCCAGCAATCAATTTGTTCCGCCTAGTTATGTTCATATAAACGAATGATAAACTGAGTTGACTGGTGAAACATATATTTTACGTGTTAATATCATATTATGGGTTGTAGTGGGCCAAGTGCTTACGCTTTGTCCAGGTACAGTCATCAAATGTCGTCTACTAACTGGCACGATTATCAAATTAAGACATGAGATTGAATGGTAATTCAAGAAAACGATCAAGGATTTGTACAAATACGAGAGGAAGGAACGAACCTGTTAGTTCCCCTGTTATCGCTAACTGATGTAGTTCCTTCAAGAAACCCAGCTTTTTTTAACAAGCTCGCAAAGCTAAATCGGGATATTTCGATATTGGCATATAGAGCTTATGTTCTAGAGGTTAAAGAATCCAGAAACCGACGAAATATGCTGGGCAATAGCGGGGTTATGGAACTCTCAAATAACGAAGTGATTACGTTTGCGGACGCACTAAGTGGGACTGGTGCACGGGGACTTAGAGTTGCAGTTGAAGCTCCGGAAATTGCAGAAGTATACATGAATGACATCAATCAACTGGCAATAGATAAGGCAAAATTGTCAGCAGAGATCAATGCAGTTGGGCATAAATGCTTCTTCAGTTCTGATGATGTTCACAAATTCTTAGCTGAACATAAAACGAAAGATGAAAGAAGGTTTGTGATTGTGGATTTAGATCCGTTCGGTAGTCCTACGCCATATGTCGACTCTTTATTGCGATCGGTGAGGAACGGCGGTTTGATCTCGGTGACGGCGACAGATACTGCTGTGCTGTCTGGAGTATATCCAAAAGTTTGCCTCCGAAAGTACTTTGGAAGACCTATAAATAATGGCTTTTCAAACGAGACTGGAATTAGATTGCTTATATCTTTAATTTCGCTGGTCGGTGCAAGATTTGAACTTGTTGTAAGGCCAATTTTTGTTCATGCAAATTTTCATTATCTTCGAGTCTACCTTACAATTGAGAGGAGCAGTAGCAAGGCAAATAAAGTGCACGAGAATTTAGGATTTATACAATATTGTTTCAAGTGTGGGAATAGAAAAAATATACCGTTGAATCCGATTGCATCCCAATTCGGCGTGTCAAAGGAGCAATGTAGCCTTTGTAAAGATAGCTTTTATACAGTTGGAGGACCATTGTGGTCCTCAAAGCTCTTTGACAAGCAATTCGTGAAAAAGATGAACGAGCTGAAATCAACTGCAACAAATGTTGTTACTGGTGCCAGTTCCGACATAAAAAATGACTACAACAAACCATTATTACATGAGAAAACACGTTTTGGAGTGTCTCACGAGCTACGTAGGAACAATAGTATCGATCCTATACAAAAAAGTTTAGAAGTTGCAATTACGGAACTAGATTCTATTCCTTACTATTTTCGATCAGATGAGATATCATCGTATTTGAGAAAAAATCCCTTACCGCTCAACTCAATACTAGAGAAGCTTGTCTCAAATGGATTCAAAGCATCTAGAACTAGCCTAAATCCTGGAGCTTTCAAAACTGATGCACGTCTATCAGAGATAATTAGCGTATTGAAATAAGAAAGATGAGTTTTCAATTAGCTGGTTGGATATTAATTCTATTATAATCGTATTGTCGCGTATGAAGTATGAGAGAGTTATGTTCGCCCTCACCTGAGATTGGTCTTGGCTAAGCCCTTCCACCTCACGTTGAACTATTGTTTTAAATGGCGGTTCAGAAATTCGATCATCATGAGGAATTTGCTTTTTCCTTCAAAAATAGTAGTACTGTTCGACCATTTGCCTCGCTATAACAACTTCTAAACCTAAACCCCGCGTTGCGAATCAAGCCCCCCACAAGATTGGAAAGGATTTGTTGGGGTTTTACTATTAGAAGTATTCCATAAGGACTGGTTTGAATGTCAGCATGGTAACCTTCGATCAGGATTTTTCCCAACAGTTCTATAGGTCTCATAGCATATTGAATCAATGTGAGTTAATCGCTACTGATTTTTCCATTATCATAAAAAACCGCTTACTCTATCCGGATTCGCAATTAAGTCTAATTTACTTTTCTTACCCATAAATTGGTATTTAGTTGAATAGGCATAAAATGCCTGAATATCAAATCGCGATGGGAATTGTCTTGTTCGTTGCGATTAATGTTTAATGGCTCGCGCAGGCTCGAACTGAAGGTGTTTAAATTTTGAAGTGAACTGATAACAACAATTTACCTGTCTGACTATGGGTAGTTCGATGTCTTATTGAATTTCTAGAAAATGGAATTATTTTTCACTATCTTCCTTTTACGCTATGATATCCACCATAGAAGTCTATTGTGAAATTACTGACAATACTGTGGACACATTTTAATAGGAATGACAGTATTCTAGTTTAATTCTTAGACGTATCAAACATGGAATGGCAGATTTGATCACGGGATAGGAATAAATTCTACCGACTGATACAAAGCCTTGAATCAAAGAAGTCTTGTCCAAACTTCAAGTAATTAATGTAAGCAAACAATTCCTAGACATGAAAAATGGACATCAAGTCTCAGCAATCGAAGATATTAGTCTCTCGATTGAGGAAGGCCAATTCGTTTGCTTGGTAGGTCCCTCGGGTTGCGGCAAGTCCACACTCCTAAACATATTGGCAGGACTGGATAGACCGACTGATGGACAGGTTGTACTAAACGGACAAATTGTAACAGAAACCGGTCCAGACAGAGTTATGGTGTTTCAAGAAAATGCATTATTCCCATGGCTCAAAGTTATTGACAACGTGGAGTTTGGACTAAAAATGGCTGGAATAGAGAAGAAAAGGAGATTCGAGATATCAATGCGATATCTTGATCTAATGCAACTGTCCAGATTTTCCAACCTATATACATATCAGTTGTCTGGTGGTATGAAACAGAGGGTAGCGATCGCCCGAGCTCTTGTCACAGATCCTGAAGTCTTATTGATGGACGAACCATTCGCGGCTTTAGATCCACAAACAAGAGACCTTTTGTTAGTAGAATTACAGTTAATATGGGCAAAGACCAGAAAAACCATTGTATTTGTAACTCATAATATATTAGAATCTGTTTGCTTAGGCGACAAAGTAGTCGTGTTCACTAGTCGGCCAGGAAAAATAAAGGCAGAGATCCCGGTTGACCATCGAAGACCCCGGTTGTCGGAAGACACTGAACTACAAGGATATCAGAGAAGAATTCTCGAAGAGCTTAAACACGAGATAATCAGTTCAAGGAAATCGGAAGACGCAACAATGTGACTTCGAGTCGATTGAGTTCGAAAAGGACATTAAGTATCATGCAGACTCATTATTTACAATGGAGCTAAATTTATGAAAGATTCTAAACAAATTGAATGGTCATTCTATTACTTCCTTAGTTGTTCGAGAAGCTGTAAGCCTGCGTTAAAATTATTGGGTGATGTCAATAGGATCTCATCTGCTAGGCGACCGGCCTCCTTTATAAAATCAATTGGAGTGTCTTTGTAGTCCGCCCAATTCAAGCCTATAATCTTTGCCGATGGCTCATTCTTCTCACAAGGTATCATAATACACGCTATAATTTTTATCTTGTTCTGATGTGAAAGGTCGACAATGCTTCTCAAAGCCTCTAATGAATCAATAGATTGAGTGATGAAAGCATTTGGTTTCACATCTATTTTTCTCTGGATGAGTGAGGATTTGCCTATGCGATTTGGAATTGCCAAATCTAATTCAATATTCTCATTATATCTCATATTACGTAGCGCAAGCACAATTTCACTGGGCCTTGTCACCGAGTATTTTGCGCTATCGCTAGAGCCATCCCCAGCTACGAGCAGGACGCCTTTTATTCCCACTAGTAGGGCATCGGCTACAAATTGGCATATAGATAAGAAGCTTCTATCTCGGATCCTTAGACTACACGTCACTGGTATTGAATCTAACTTTCTATTCATATTTAGATGACCTGCAGCGACAATACCAGAGATCCTTGGTATTCCTAATACGGAATCGGTGAGATGGATACCGTCGACCAATCCGTCCAAAAGTTCGGCTCTCTTTTGGAAGCCATTCATCCTCTCTCTGAGTGATGGCAGGTTAATTAATCCATTCACTTCTATTTTTGGAGGGTTTAATTCATATTTTAACTTCATAACTTAAGCTTATGGATTCATGATCTCCGCGTCGTATTATTAAATGCGACGCATTATATCGGTTCGACAGTGGTATAAGTGCAGTCGCCTAAACTAAAGGCAAGATCGGTGGACTGGATCATGGTAAACGACATCATCATTGCAAGTACACCATTCATTGGTGCATCAGTAAGGCTAGGATTAATTCAATTTAATACAAGTAATAACATTCTTATTTATAGGAAGGGATTCTTCAAAATGAATAACATATCAAGTATGTGAGCGTAATATAGGCTTGCGTTCTGCTGATTATAAATATCTGCCGCTATATTTCTTATGATATTGCCCACTCGAAACGAATTATTGCAGAGGATAGGGGATATTCTGATAAGTGATGCCATGTACGTGGGACCCAAAAATCACAGTCTGACATGTGCATCTGTTTTGGTAATAATTCATTATCGTCGTACCACTCCCCATATTATTCTTACTAAGCGGAGCAGTAGCGTTCGATTCCATAGTGGCGAAGTTTGCTTTCCCGGAGGTAGATATGATCCTGTCGAAGATCGAAATTTACTTGACACCGCCATTAGAGAAACGAATGAAGAATTAGGGCTCGTGTTGAAGGCAACAGATATCATTGGGAGACTCCGAGCGGTGAAAACTTTAACCTCTAATTTCATAATATATCCGTTCATAACGATTAAACAAACTGTTGCCAGGCCTATGTCCCTATCAGCTGAGGTAGAGAGGGTAATAGATGCTCCTCTCTAC
>JANWJI010000015.1 GCA_025449515.1 Nitrososphaeraceae archaeon
ATGTATAGACTGATGCCTAAATGTGTTCAACAAATCGGGTGCATGTCCATGATGAGGCGCGCGTCATATAACACGTTCTACGAAAACCTTGATTATCTTCCCATCATGTTCAGTAAATAAGTTTACTACTCTCTATAAGAATAAGATTACAGGAACGGCCAATATTTATTATGGCTACTCGACAATAGCCAATGATTTTCATATTACATGGAATCATAAATATAATGGCTGCAAATCTGTTAGCTAACCTATTTAGAAGTTCGATAGTTAGAGTCACATATATTCTGAATTAGTAGCAACCATACATCGCTGAGTATTACTTTAACTTATTAGCGGTCAACTGATTTATGCATAATACTCTTGCCGGGTTTTTGTATCTGAGGCGCTGGTTGTTTATGAATGAGCATATCTATCTCCTCTCTTTTCCTTCTAGCTCTAAGCTTATCCTTATACTTCAAATTTCGTGGCTTTGATCTCAGTCTATAGCCACAACAAGGACACCACAATCCAACCCAGTTGATGAATATTTCACAAATTTGGCATCGTCTCTGTCCTAAAGCGTAACGGCCAGAGCCAACTGGTTTTTGTGCCTTGTGACGTATACATATGCCTTTACAAGTCATTTTACTAACCTACTCAGAATTAATTCACCTTTTTACTATTTACATATTGTACCCGATAAGAAAAGGCTAGTTGGAAAATATATTTCATAATTTATTTTCTATTTGTATCAGAATTATTATAGTTATTTAGCATTTTGTATAAAAAAAGAATACATCGATACCATATATATAATATTCTTCCAAATAATTAATATATCGCAGTGTACCTTATTTACGATAAAAATTGGAAGAATATGACTTCTTTGATGAAATGTGTCTGGTTGCTCTTGACATAAGCAAAGAAGTAAAGTTTGCGGCTGTTACAGATACTAATGGAAAACTGATTGCTGGAAAGCTGTGTAAGGATGATAAAATCAATAACAGTCTAGTCAAAACTAGACTTTTCCAATTATCTTCTGCAGAAGCAAAAGAGAATCGTCAAAATAGTCTTAATTCTACAGCTACATTTTGTCATTACAATACGAATTATATTTTCTATACAAATTACTTGGCTAGTACATTGAAGAGAATAAAAAATGATATGCAATATTCAGATAATAAAGAACAGGATTCGGTTCATCGGATTGAACTTGTACAAATCCATGGGTTTCTAAAAATAGCTATAACTTCACTAACGGCTAGGAATGATAGATATCTTTGTATATATTTAGAGTCCACATCCTCAAATCAAGAGGTAATTACAAAAATACTTCATGCTATCTAATCTTTCTATTATACAACACCGAATAAAATAGGTTACATAAATATTGAAGGATCTTGAAGAAGACCAATTTATTTTCAGTAGTATGTTCAGTTCTCTTATTAAAGACTCAATACTATACCAATTAAGATAATTTCTCTGATGAAGTAGAAGCTAACATATAGTACGAGGACGCGCGTGTTGATATAGAATCAAACTGGCTGGTCTGTTAGTAAATTGATCATTTTTGATTTATTTTTCTCTTTCCCTTTTCCCAGTATGTTTCTGTCTGATATCGGCTAGCTGCTTTTTGTCTGGCCTTGCTATATCATCCACCACGCATATAACTTCAGGGTGGTAATTTTCCCAGAATACCTGTCTCTGTATCAGAGATATGCAATGGTCTATTTCATTCCCAAACCTGTCTACAAATCTCATCTATGCAGGAAATCTGTAGAAGATATAAATACCTTAGAAACATGGGTTCTACTTAATGAAAAATAGCAATATACGAAAACAAAAGATCAGAAATGTAGTCTTATTATCTGTTATAGTAGTGTTATTGTCCATAACAAGCATAATAATAGTAGTACCTATAGAAAAAGGGAATGCGATATCGTCATCACCATCAGTAATACCAAGTAATAATAATAGTAATGCAACAACCAGTTTAGGGCTAATAGCAACAAGTCCATTTTATGAATCAAAGATTGGTAAGATTATCGGCCAAAGAATAGTCAGTACTGGAAATGGCATTACTCCTCAGATAGAACAATCTATTATAGAAAATGGAATTATAAAGGGAGTTGGAAATGTTACAAGCGTTGGAACATGGACTAATACTTTTAGATCTCCTAGAATAAATTATGGTGTTGGTCAAGGAGTAATAACTACAGCAGATGGAAAGGATATGGCAACTTGGACTGGATATGGTGTTGGAAAATCTGATATCAAGGGAGTAAGAACATATCATGACATTATATTTTTTAATACCAATTCTACAGGAAAACTTGCTTTTATTAAGAACCTGACAGGTCTACATACATCTGAAGTTGATGGTAATAAGCAAACATCAAAGATATGGGAATGGAAGTAATAAAATAATTATACATATAATCTCATAATTATTTTCATTGTGTTAGTAACATCTTCCTTCTGTTTTCAAAAAAGGAAAATCATAATAATATTGTTATTGGGAAGCTTTGGCTTAGCGGCAGAGACAGGGCCTTATAACTTTCGGTATTTCTGGCTAACTACTTCTAATTTTTGACCCAATAGCATTCCAGTATATGCAAAATTACTATTCATTATAGCGTTAGTATATTTTGGAAAAGCAGAACTATCAATACCAGAACCGTGCATTGGAAATACCATCTTAGGAGAGGGATTAATAGGTCTTTTAGTTGTTTGTCTTACTGGTTCTTCGCTTGCAAATATTCCTGCTCCTCTATAAAGGTTAACCATATCTTTTGGGCCATTTAGGGGTCATTCGAGCGCCCTATAACACTCAATGAATTTCTCACTGTTTAGCTTAAACCTCATAGTCGTCTTACTCTTGGCCTCGCAATATCCAGGTATTCACGAGCATAGATTGTAGTCGTCGAATTGAATATTTGGTCACGTGCACACGACTTACCGTATTTGATAAGCGCGCCCCATGATATACAGCATACAATAATCTTTATCATCATCCTGGGACGTCAGTCTACACCCAGGACGCAGCATTTTTTGATAATCTTTATAATCTGGCATGCCACATATCGTAGTTTACCGCTATTTTCCTAGATAATCATGTCGGATGGGTTAAAAAATCCAATGTATTAAACTTATTGCATTTTAGCGCAATTAGTATGTTGATTCGCATCGACTAGCTGCTACTATCTATAGATATCATCAATTGGGGTTCGACAGATATTAAGTGCATTACGTTTCATGATAGTTTACCTATCAATTTGATCAGCTAGTTATGAGTAAGTTTGGGCAATTTTAATAGCTCTGATTTATGCGCCGCCGAATCTTGTACTTTATATGATGTTCTATGGATTCCAGATGAATGTTCTTTATCTCAGGATGCAATACACAGTAATAGTAATTCTGTTTGATAGTAATTATTGGATAACACGGACTCTGGTCTAAATCATGTTTTGGAAGCGGCGTCCATGGCTTATTCGGATCGTCATAAAAGAAGTTGATTATCGAGCTAACTTTAATTCTGTCGAGACCTTCGTTTGATAATGAATCGATGTCTAACAGGGATCATGAACATGCGCGCACCTTAACTTCCCCGTAAAGTTTCCCGCGTATATCACTAGTGACCAGGTTATGGTTTTCGATTTATCTGAAATGCAAGATGACGGGCCGTCAGAGTCGTCAGGGTATCCATAGTGCTATATTGGATTCCATATTGTTCACTAAAGATGATGGCACGCTTTTTCTACTGTTTTTCTCACATACAGAATGAATATGTACTATGGTTACTATGGATACCTGACGAACAAATATCACTAGAGATTTTGAGCGTGATATAACATCAATGGGGTTGACAAATCAAATCCGTCAGCGTTGATCTTCTATACAGCAGGAATCGATATTCTACCATACAAGACTTCATAATCGTTTTAACGTTAATCTGTCGTTAACAGAAACATTTAGACTACGAATAATACATCTGAACTTATGTATTTAGGACCCACAACGCTTTTTTACCTCCATTAAGATTTTCTATCATGAGTCGTTCCGCAAAAGAATGGTCTAGTCCGCAAAATGCTCTGGCATATCTAAATGTAGCAGATAATCTTCCACATCGATCAGAGGGGGAATCTGTCCTAATAGATCACCTGCCTGAGAATATTAAACGAATTTTGGATTTAGGAACTGGAGATGGAAGATTAATCAGGCTGATAAAGGCGAATCGGCCAGACATAGAAGCAGTAGCTCTAGACGTATCTCCAACAATGCTCAAATCTGCAAGAGATCATTTTGCCAAAGATTCTAGTGTCAAGATTATAGAACATGACTTAGCTCAACCTCTGCCGGACTTGGATTACTTTGACGCTGTTGTATCAAGCTTTGCCATCCACCATCTTAAACATGAACGCAAGCATGAGCTCTATGAAGAGATTTATGATATCCTTAATCCAACAGGAATATTTTGTAATTTAGAACATGTAGCGTCACCTTCTGTAGAACTGCATGTTCGATTTCTCAAGGCAATTGGGTATAGTCCAGAAAGTGAAGATAGAGCTAATAGATTGTTACCAATGGAGACACAGTTAGGTTGGTTGAAAGACATTGGATTTGTGGAAGTAGATTGTTATTGGAAGTGGCTTGAAATGGCTTTGCTAATAGGATACAAAGCATGAAGGGCAAGTGTTACTTGGATTGTTTTTCTCTTTCAGTCTATGGATAACAGGACTAGAAAAAGCGGCGGTTAGATTTCATAATCCCTAATTATGTTCTTGGATTCTTGTATTGCTTAATGACTGCAGTTTTTCATAGGCCGCCAATCTATCTTGATACTCATGTAGTAATTGTTCTATTATATCGCGTAAAAGTGCAGACGGAGTAAAACTTTCAGATAGTCCACTTCCGAAGAGATATTCTGCCAGGATTATATTTTTGCAATCTAGTTTCGACTGGAAAACGACATACCTTATCATACTCTTACTCCAGAACATATTTGCTGGCATGCACTTGATTAGCGTCTGAAAAAACTTGGATCTTCCGCCTATCAATCTACAAATTACAAATGCTTAGGATTGTATTCCCTTGTTGTAGTATTAAAAGTTCTTTGTTGTTGTTTATACTTTACCTCTATTAGGCCAAATTGATATTTGCTTTAATTATTATATCTGCTTGCCTTACTTCGTTCCCATTAGCAATATCTAATATAGACATATACTGCCTAACATAATTCAATGCATCTACAAAAGCGTTTAAACAGATAGTAGGTGGTTGATTGATTTGACGAATTTATGTTAAGAAGTATAATTACGTCGATTCTGTCTCTATAATAACATTGCATTCATACCTCGACGGAACTTCTAGTAACCTTAGACGACTTAGCCTGCGAATTGTTAATCCTATATTTGTTATCAATTTATATTCTACATTGGCTAAGTTTCGCCTTACGTATACTATAAGTTGTTATAAAGGGAGTAACTACGAGCAGCGGTATGCTGATCAATAATAATAGCCCATAAAGTGTAGATGCAATGACAGCCAATGATGAACTAAGTGATCCAAACATAGTCCCAAAAATGAATAATGATGCGCAACTAGGACAAGCTGTGAATAGACCAGTTATAGATGCAAACGATCCTAACAGTATACTAGCAGAATACAGCATTAGATAATGTGGAAAAGGGCGGCGGCAAAGTTCTTTTAGAGGAGATTGAACTGCAAATGAATAGTAGAGTAGTGAACAGGATGTGCTTTGGATATCATTTAAAATGACACATTTTTACCCCGTGGTACTTACGTCGGAGAATCCTTACTATATTTTATATTTTAGAGTAATAAGTAAATATCACGCCCTTTTAAATAGTCTGTAGCGATACTTAGCACAGTCTTATTGTCTGCGGTTATCCTTTGGTTCTCTTGCAATTGCTAGTTTAAGCCGTTTATGTATTTTCGACTCAACCTCTCTAAAACTGGATATCTGATCTATAGGGTGGTATAGGCGGACGACTTGTTAAACCTTAAAGACAATCCAAATTTCTAGAATTTGGAAATAAGTGGGTCCGTAGAAATATAATATTGAGACGAAACATTTCGCTCCCCGAGCGTTATTTAATATCGATTACCAATCTATATTAGCATGAGATGTGTGCGACGTATATATTTGTGAAGTTAGACATTTCGCAACACATGGCAAAAGTAGCCAACCCTCATGTAAATACACCAAAATCAAAAAATAGAATTCTAGTGATAGATGATGAATCTGACATTACACTTACTTTCGAACAGATTTTGAAAGGAGAGGGATTTGAAGTTGACTCATATAATGACCCTTATCAAGCCTTATCTAATTTTAGTGCTGGTATTTATGATATCGCGCTTATTGATGTAAAGATGCCAAAGATGGATGGATTTGATTTGTACAGAAAACTAAAAAATATAGATGATAGCGTCAAATACTGCCTTATAACCGCATACGGAACAAATTACGATACTCTGAAGAAGGACTATCCTGGTTTAGATATTGATTGGTTTATCAGGAAGCCAATAGATACTGAACAACTGGTAAATGAGATCAAATCAAAACTCCATTCGTGAGTTTGTAAAGAAAAATTATTATTCCCTCCATTTTACGTATTGTATTTAATGTATTTATGTATCCCTGGTTATATTGCATATGCTCCAGCTAATGCTGCAATTCTTCATTAATAAACCTGAACGGTAAATTAAAACTTGCACATAATATCCTGCCAGGGTATTAATTATGAAAGCCATTAATCTACTATTCAGTTAACACTGGCCAGAGATTTGAACGACATAAATCATTGTGTTTGATTTTGTAACTTTTTAAATCCAGATACTTTGGCAATCAATTCATTTATCATCTTTTGCTGCTGCATTACTAAGAGCATAATAATGATTCGGCTGAATAGTATTCACATTTGAAGCTAGCAGCTTTAATGTAGTCTTTATTTCGTCCACATTCTGAAAGCATCTCATTAAAGAGAAGTGCATTTTCTTCCCTTAGAGAATATCTAAAGTCTTTCCATGATTTGATCTCTGGCTGGGATATCAACGCTGCCATTATCTTCTTCTTGTTCATTTTAGGACACTTCCATTATCATCTTGAGTTTACATCGTTTTTAATAACAGAACCTCAAAGGTGGAGGCGAAGGTATGTATATTTACTGGAATGTGCCATGCGTTACTTCGCGAGCGTGATCTTCATTCGGCCAGGCTTAGCACTTATGTCTAATCGAAGAGAAGACGACCAGGATGCCTTGCTATAGGTAGGCGCGCGTAATGATGTCTACTCATATGCCTATGGTTGCACCCGAGATACCCGGGATAATTTTGTATTCTACTTGCACTCTCTCGGTATGAGTAATAATTGTATGTCCATAACATCTTAAATTCTTCTCTAGAGCTGAAAATAACCCGGGTATCCCGGGTGTGAGATGACATCAGATCCAATTCTATAGACTAGGGCCCAATGTTATCCTGTTCAACTCAAATCACTAGCGATACAAACTGGAACCTTGAGGGGAAGGTTCATCAAACTTAGAAAATGTTTATAATCTGATATGCTGCATATCCGTATTAGAAGCACTTCAGATATAATTATTTTGGATCTGATTTTAGTCTGATTTGGATAACTATTATTGGAATTGGTTACAAGCCTGAGATGTACTTTACATTCTAGAGGTATAGTTGAAAGTTAAACCACTGGTAGTATAATCAGTATGGCCATTCGCATTCACGGGTCTTTCAAATCAGATTCCCTTCGACTAATATGCTACTATCTACTATCTATAAATATCAGCAATTTGTAGAGCCGACAGATATGTTTGAGTTAATCCTAAGTCCTGAATGTTTTACTATCCATAGAATCAGCTATGCATGAGTAATTTCGGGGCATATTAATAACGGTGATTTATGCGCCGCCGGACCTTTGTATTTGATATGATGTTCTATCGATTCCAGATGTACATTCTTTATTTCGGGATGCAATCTGCAGTAAAAGCATCCCTGCTTTACAGCGATTATCGGATAACATGGGCTCTGGTCTAAACCGTGTTCTGGAAGCGGTACATATAGCATAATTGGATTATTATAAACGAAATCAGTTATCTAGATAATTCGTTGTGGTAACGGGGAACATGAGCGTGTGCGCCATTCAATGTTCCCGCCATGTTTCCCGTTAATATCGCTAGCGATGTGAGCGTGATTTTCGTCAGAACGGGAACACGGGAAAGTCTGGGAACTTTCTGGTACTTGTAGGATAGTAAATGATGCTATCTCATTTTCATTTTTACTTCCCACAGACACAGTAAAGTCCCCGAGTTCCCCGGTTTCCCGTTTATGCACAAATTGAGCGTGAATTTGGCCATTTTCAAACGGGGAACTAGCCGGGAAACTTTTTACTGATTTGGTCCCAATCGAACATCTTGTTTTTATTAAACTACATCCTTAGAATGGTTTGCTTTCTTCTCTGGTCTTTCTAATATGATTCCAGTCTCTCGCAGATTAGTCTTAACTCCATTTAGCTTATTTCCTAAGGCCTGGGATGATTGGGGGCCATCTATCATTTCGGATTTAGCCACAAGCAAACTTGTTGAATAAATCGTAAGAGATAGGTCTTGGTTAGTTCGTTTTACTGCGCCAGGATTTCTATTTCCAAGTGATGTCTTCTGCATTTGCATTTTCATACACTCTTTAATATCTCATATTTTATTATATAGTAATGAAGTCTGCTCAAATTAATAGGTACGGAGGCAGCGAGGTTATTGAGATTAACCATAATACACCTGAACCATCTTTATCTTCTGGAAAAGTTTTAGTTAGCGTAAAAGCTGCTAGCGTAAATCCAGCAGATTGGAAAATTCGTGAAGGATCTTTCCAACAAATGATACAACTTCAATTCCCCTTTACCTTGGGGATGGATTTTTCTGGCGTTATCAAACAAGTTGGGGAAGGGGTCTCTTTAGACTTTAAACAAGGGGATGAAGTATATGGACAGGCTGGTGTTATTAACGGAGGATCAGGAGCATTTGCAGAAATGGCTTTGGCAAAGGCGGAAAGTATCGCAAATAAACCAAAGAGGCTAAGCCATGTCGAAGCGGCAGCCTTACCGCTTGTGGGCGTCAGTGCGTGGCGGGCACTTTTTGAAAACATTGGATTATCAAAAGGTCAGCGGATTCTAATTCATGGTGGGGCAGGAGGTATAGGATCAATTGCCATACAGCTTGCCAACTACTTGGGAGCATTCGTCGCGACAACAGTAAGTGCAAATGATAAGGTGTTCGTTCAAGAATTGGGAGCTGATCATGTCATAGACTACATGAGCCAGAACTTTGAAGATCTATTGCATGACTACGATTCAGTCTTTGATACTGTAGGCGGAGAGACATACAAAAGATCTTTCAAGGTCTTAAAGAAGGGCGGCATAATTATTTCTATGCTAGAGCAGCCAAACTCAGAGCTAATGAATCAATATAATGTCAAGGCGATATTTCAGTTCACGCAAGCAGATAGACAACGGTTGACAAAATTGGCAGAGTGGGTAGATCAAAATAATATAAGGGTAAATACAGACAGGACATTTTTACTAGATGAAGCTGATAAGGCACTAGACTACCAAAAGGATGTCCATCCAAGAGGTAAAGTAGTCCTCACGATGTAAGAAGAGAAAGTACCAGTAGCAATTGTATCTGTTCGCCTCCGCGAGTCATATTTTGTAAGGCTTCCAAATAATTTTTACCTAGAATATAGTATGTAGCCCACCTCATAATAGAAATAAAAATTTTTATCATCATACCAAGATGTCAGTCGACACATTGCTCTCTCAATTCAGAAAAGGTTTTTGATGTGATACGCTGCACATCGTATTAGAATACTCTATTTTCAGATATAATTAAAAGAGTACATAGTGGTCATTTGTTCAATCACTTACCATATAGTCACTTGTTAATTTATTTACTTCCATCTTTATAATTAATATTATTATGAAATCACGAAATGTTGCTCTTGTTACAGGCAGCTCCAGCGGCATAGGATTTGAAACAGCTCTGCAGTTAGCTAGGAGTGGGTTTAATACGTACGCTTCTATGCGTAACCTTGAGAAATCCAAAAATATAACAGAAATAGCCAATAGGGAAAATCTGCCACTGCAAGTTGTTCAACTAGATGTCAATAATGACAGATCTGTCAAAGAAGCAATTGGCAGGATAGAACAGGAACAAGAAAGGCTAGATGTATTAGTTAATAACGCAGGATATGTATTACTAGGACCAATAGAACAGCTTTCTATTAAAGAATTCAAAGAACAATTTGAGACCAATTTTTTCGGTGTTATCAGAATTATAAAAGAAGTATTGCCTATTATGAGAAGACAAAGAGGAGGCACAATAGTAAATATTAGTTCTTCGGCTGGAAGAATTGGACTCCCACTCAATTCTCCTTATGTGGCCTCAAAGTTTGCGCTAGAAGGATTATCAGAATCTATAGCTTATGAAGTAGAGCAGTTTGGAATTAGAGTAGTTATAATTGAACCCGGTTTTATCAGAACTAACCTTATAAACTCAGGCACTTCACCAAAAAAAGCTTTAGACCCAAAATCTCCCTATTTTTCACTTATGCAAAAGGTAGAGAACCACTTTAAATCAATGATGGAAAATGTATCATCATCTTCTCCACCAGAAGAAGTGGCAAAGGTTATACTACAAGCCGTAAGGTCAGAAAATCCAGAACTAAGATATACTGTAGGTACTACTATAATACAAGCAAGAATGAATATGCCTGACAGGGAGTTTCGAAAAATGATAATGCAAAATTTTTCAATGTAGATCTCCTGATATCAATATGTCGATGTGAAACCATATGCTGGCAAAGATCAAGCAGTCCCCTTGGATGACACTTGCAATCCTAAGTTCTATCGGTCTTATAACCATGCATGCAGAGACTATGCTGCTACCAGCTATTCCAGATATTATTAGGGACTTTCATATTAATTACAGTACATCATCTTGGATACTTACAGCATACTTGATTTCAGGTGCTGTTATGACCCCGATTGCTGGTAAGTTATCTGATATCTATGGAAAAAAGAAGATTCTACTTATAATAATGATAATCTATACCATAGGTGTTACTTTAGGTGGTTTAGCATTTTCTATCTCTTTTCTATTTATTGCTAGAATAATTCAGGGCGTTGGTCTCTCTATGTTTCCAATAGCTTTTGGTATCATACGATCTCAATTTCCTTCACAAAAACTAGCGGTGGCCCAAGGAATTTTCATAAGTACTTTTGCGGGTGGATCTGCAGTGGGTTTAGCAGTAGGAGGACCAATAGTCAGTTACTTTGGATGGCACGCGACCTTTTTTTC